>NZ_JBEXPY010000021.1:0-140888 GCF_040612315.1 Streptomyces sp. NPDC006435 | reverse complement strand
ACCTCACGGAACGAACCCTCATCCAGCAGCAGACCGATCCGCTCACGCGCCGTCAGCTTCCCCTTGGCATGCTGCGCCTCGGTCGCCCGGTCACTCGGTCCACGACGGGCCTGCTCGCGCAGCGCCAGCAGCTCGGCCACCCGGCCACGGGTGTCGGTCGGCTCGCCCGGCCCGGCAACTGTACCCACCGGCATGCCCCAGCCCCTCTCCACATCACCTTTCGGCACTGACCCCAGAATAACAAACCAGTTGCGCGGTTTTCTGCTCGCGGGTGGGCCTCTTCATGCCATCTCCGCACGTGACAGCTATCGCCAGCTGCGCGGAGCCCGATACGGCGCCCGCTCCCACCGCCCCCACGCGACGGACCGGCCCCCCGGGCCGCCTCCGCGCGCACGCACTCTGTCCCGATTTCTGGTGAGTACGGAGAGCAAAGCCTTGGTCAGCGCATCCAGTTCATCCCGATTCGGGTTACCTCGCTCCACCCGCACCATCCCGGTCGCCCCACGGCGAAATCCACTCACGAAGACCCCCTCGGCCGTCAGGACACCGTGAAGCAGCAGGGTCGAAATCCGGTCGAGATCCACTCGACGCGGGCCCCCACGGGCCGACGGAGGGGTGGTCTGGGGGAAAATAGATCTTGCGGTTTTGGTTCTGGCGGACGTGACGGAACGCTGGAAATTAAACCGGGTGGTATGTATCTTTGGTGTCCCGCGAGGGGCTCAACGAGTTCTCGTCACCGTGGTTTTGGGGGATAGATGACTGCGACAACGATCCAGCCTGCCGGACCGGTCACGCACGAGGCGCCCGTACGGGACGGCCTGACGGCCGCACCGATCGCACCTCCGCTGTTCCGCTTCCCGTCGCTGACGACCACCGTTCCCAAGGAGTTCGTCCACCGGGCGGCCGTCGCCGAAGTCATGCTCACCGACTGGAAGCGCGAGGACGACACCCACTTCAAGGTGACGGCCCAGTGGCCCCGCGGCCACAGCTTCTTCAGTCCCATCGGCGCCCACCACGACCCGCTGCTGGCGGCGGAGACGATCCGTCAGGTGGGTTCGCTGCTCGCCCACGCGGAGTTCGGCGTCCCCCTCGGCCACCACTTCCTGATGTGGGACCTCCAGTACACGGTCGAGCCGGACCAGATGCTCATCGGTGACACGCCCGCCTCGCTCGACATCGACATCACCTGCACCGAGGTCAAGCAGCGCGGTGGCGCGCTGACCGGGCTGCGCTACAAGGCGGTGGTCCACCGCGACGGCAGGCCGGTCGTGACCGGGGGCGCCTCCTACACCTGCACCACCCCGGCGGTGTACCGGAGGCTGCGCGGCAACCGCGGCACCCCCGACGGCCCGCCCCAACTCGCCCTCACGGCCCCCGCCTCGCCCCAGAGCGTCGGCCGCATGTCACCCATCGACGTGGTGCTCTCCCCCGTCGGCGAGACGAACCGCTGGCAGCTCAGGGCCGACACCCGGCACCACGTGCTCTTCGACCACCCGGTCGACCACGTCCCCGGCATGGTGCTCCTCGAAGCCGCCCGGCAGGCGGCGGCAGCGACCTGCGAGGGTTCAGCGGTGCTGCCCGTGGACATCGCGAGCGAGTTCCACCGGTACGCCGAGCTGGACACGCCCTGCATGATCCAGGCGCAGCCCCTGCCCGACGTGGCCGGCGGCGAGCAGTCGGTCCTGGTGACCGGCCACCAGGACGGGGAGCTGGTGTTCACCTCCACCGTGAAGGTCCTGTCGCACAAAGGCTGATCCGGTCATGTGACCGCCTTCGCCCTCATGAGGACGTCCTGGGGGCGAAGGCGGTCGCATGGTCCGCGGCCCATTCGTCGAACGACCTGGCCGGCCGGCCCGTCACCTCTCCGACCCCGCCGCCCACCGCCGCCTTGGCCCCGTCGCGCTGCCGCCGCGCGCTGCCGAGCAGCGCGTCCGCCAGTTCCTCCGGGTACCGGCGCAGCAGTGCGGCCCTCGCCCGCTCCGGCTCCAGTTCCTCGAAGCGCAACGGCACCCCGAGCGCCCGTGCGAGGCGGTCCGTCTGCTCCACCGCGCTGATCGCCTCCGGCCCGGTCAGGGTGTGGACCGCGCCGCGGTGCCCGTCGTCGGTGAGTGCGCGCACCGCCACCTCCGCGATGTCGCGCGGGTCGACGCACGCGTTCACCGAGGTTCCGTACAGCGCCCGTACGACCCGTTCGGAACGGATCGACCCCGCCCATGACAGGCAGTTGGACATGAACGAACGGGGCCGCAGCAGGGTCCAGTCCATCCCGGATCCCCGCAGGAGGTCCTCGTTGGTGCGCTGCCAGCGCGTGATCAGGTCGTCGGCCCGCTCGTCGGCGACCGCGGCCGCGGAGAGTTTCACCACATGGCGCACCCCCGCCGTCCGCGCGGCCCGGAGGAAGACGGCGTCGTCGTCACCGCCGACCCGGTTCGTGACGAGGAAGACACCGCGCACCCCTCGCAGCACCCGGGCCAGCGAGCCGGGATCGGCGTAGTCCCCGGCCACGGCCTCCGCCCCGGGCCGAACTCCCGTGACCTGCGCGGGATTCCTGCTCATGAGGCGCAGTGGCGCACCCGCCGGGAAGGAACGGACCACTTCCCTGCCGACCGTTCCGGTCGCACCCGTCACCAGAATCATCGCTCCTCCGTTCCCCGTCCCGGCCTTCCGGCGCGGCCCGGAATGCCGGCCCCGACGCTTCGTTTCCGGGCACGGCCGGCCCCGTGATCCGTCTCGATCATGCCGTTCCCCCATTCGCTGTGGGCGCCGATCACTGTAAGATACAAACTAGCCGGTTTTTTTCATGAGGTACGGCGGAACTCAGATACATAGACCACGTAGGTGAAGGAGGCGAGAGTGGCGAAGCAGGATCGAGCCATCCGTACACGTCAGACGATCCTGTCTGCAGCGGCCAAGGTGTTCGAGCTGCACGGTTACCAGGCGGCCACGATCACCGAGATACTCGCCGAGGCGGGAGTGACGAAGGGGGCCCTGTACTTCCACTTCCAGTCCAAGGAAGAGCTGGCCCAGGGGGTGCTCAGCGAGCAGGACCAGCGGCTCGCCGTTCCCGATCGGGCCTGCAAGACGCAGGAGATCGTGGACGTCATCATGCTGCACGCCCACCGGTTGCAGACGGACCCCATGGTCCGCGCCGGTGTCAGGCTGTCCTTGGACCAGCAGGCGCAGGACCTCGACCGCAGCGCCCCCTTCCTGAACTGGGGCCAGGTCATGCGGGAGCTCCTGGAGAAGGCGCAGGCACAGGGGGAGCTCCTCCCCCACATCGTGCCCCACGAGACATCGGACGTGCTGGTGGGCAGTTTCGCCGGCGTCCAGGCGATGTCGCAGGCGCTCAGCAACTACCAGGACCTGGACGACCGGGTCTGTTGCCTGCTCCGTCATCTGCTGCCCAATGTGGTGCTGGCGTCCGTGCTCGCGTCGGTGGACCTCTCCCACGCACGGGGCCTGACGGTCTTCACCGAGCTGACCGAATCGCTCGCCGAGGAGGTCGGCGTCCCGGTCGGTTAGGACCGACCGATCAGAACCGACCGATCAGAACCGGTCGATCAGGATTGGCTGATCAGGACCGGTCGATCGGGACCGGTCCGAGTCGACCGGCTGCCGGATCCGACCGGTCGGGAACGGTCGGCCGGGGCTCGACCGGCGGCCCGGGGACGGACGGACCCCGGGGCCTCCCTTCTCGAAGGCCCCGGGAACTGCCCGGCCGGATCGTCGGAGTTCAGCGGCGGGAGCGCACGGGGGTCGGTCCCGCCGTGGGGCGTCGGCCCCCCACGCGCGCGCCGCCCCGCGATCAACGCAGCGGCTGATCGGCCCCGGATGCGGGGGCCAGACCGGTCGCGAACAGGATCGCCTCGACCGTCTCGTCGATCGTCTGCGCGGCGTTGTCGATCCAGATTCCCTGCTGTCCGAGCTCGGATCGCATCGCTTCGTCCAGCGGTGACCAGTCCGTGCTCAGGACCTTCTCCCGGGTCTGGTTGCGCCGCCACGCGACTGCCGGGCCGGGAGCCAGGACGACGACGTGGAACGGCGCCGTCGCCAGCGTCGTACGGTAGAAGTCGAGGTGGGAACGGCGGACCACGACGTCGTCGAGCACCGGGACGAAACCGGCCCGCACGAAACTGTCCGCCAGCAGGCACGCGTTCCGGGCTCGCAGGAATATCTGCCGGTCGGCCTCCGCGTTCGCGGTCGGCGAGGGCCACCGCCCACCACTGACGATCATCTCCTGGAGCCCGTCCACCTCGATGTGGGCCGACATCCGGAGCCGAGCGGCCAGCGCGGCGGCCACCGTCGACTTCCCGCTCCCGGGAATGCCGGTCAGCAGGACGGCCCCGGCAGCCGGTTCACGGTCGACGGGCACCGGATTCAAGGTCATTCGAGTTCTCCGAGACGTTCCGGGCCACCACCGTGCCGTCCGCGCGACATGGGCCCTTCAGATGATGATCATGCATGGGCGCTTCTTCCACGAGACGGGCGGGGTGCCCTTCGGCCCTCTCTTCCCGATACGCGGAAGGGTGCGGAACACCGGTCCCGCCCTCACCGGTTGGGCCCGTGCCTACCGTCCGGGGCCCGGCAACCGTACGACCGCCGTCCCCGCGGTCAGGTCCACCGTCGTCCTGTGCGGCGGAGCGCCGTCGTCCTCGTTGTCCGGCATGACCAGTGCCGACTGCCGCTCCTTCAGCTCGTTCTGCTTGCCCGGCGAAAGGCTCGCATGCAGCTGCTCGAACCCGGTCGCCGATATCTGTCCCTGACGTGCGCCGTTCCGCCACGGCAGCACTCCGGCCCGGCCCGCGCGCAGCAGCAACTGGTCGACGAAGGCCAGCAGGGTCAGCACGATGACGAGCCCGGGCAGGGTCATGAAGGCGATGAACTGCATGCCCCCCAGTATCCGGGCCCGGCTCCCGCCTGTCAGGAGGTGGCGTCGTCGGCCGTCGAAGGCACGGCGCACGAACGGAGAACCATGAGCGGGCCCTCCGATTCCGCCACCATGGCGAAGGGGAACCGGTCGAGTTCGAGACAGAGTTCGACGTCGTCGGGATGGGCCCCCCGACGCACCCCCTCCGCGAGTTCGATGGCGGCCCGCGACCCGGCGGCACGGCGGAGGAACCCGGCGGCCTCCGTCTCGGCCCCGGCGGCCCTCCGGGCGATGTACTGGGCACACGCCAGATCCTCGTCGGCCCGTCCGTCCTCGCCGGTGACCACGTACGTGACGCTGTCGCCCCCGCGTTCCCGCAGGAGCCGGGCGGTCGCCTCCGCCACCACGAAGCCGGCACACAGCACCAGCGACGCCTCCTTGACCGCGAGGGCGCCGACCGTCCCCGCCGTGGTCTTCTGCACGACGGTCCGCCCGCCGAGGTCGGCGGACCGCAGCAGCCCCGGCGAGTTCACGGCGTCGAACCCGGGCGCGGGCGGGCCGTCCTTGAGCGCCACCCAGTCCGGGTGGCGGGCCTTGAGCGCCAGTGCCTCGTCCAGCGACTCGGCGAGCACGATCTTCTCCGCCCCTCGGGCGAAGGCCCAGGCGGCAACGGTGCAAGCGCGCATGACGTCGACCACGACCGCCACGGAGGGGGTCTCGGTCAGCTCGGTGATGCCGAGGAAACGAGCGTCCATTCCGGTCATGATCGGGCACGCCCGATCCGAAGCACCCCGGGAGTGGTGCACATCACGTCAGTGATCCCGGAGTGCCTCGGGACGCCCCAGGATGCCTCGGGATGCCCCGAGGGGATTCGGAGCATCAGCGGCAGCCGGTCACGGCGGGCACCCGGGCCGGGGCGGAAGGCGCCTCCGGGCAGGGGTCCGTGTCCACCGCCGCCCCCGTGGCCTTCTCCGCTCCCGTTCCTGTCCCTGCCACTGCCTCCGCTCCCGTTTCCGTCCCCGCTTCTGTCTCCGCCCCCGTGCCGAACAGCGACACCAGGGCATCGGCCAGCGATTCGCCGCCGTCCGAGGCCCAGGCGATGTACCCGTCGGGGCGTACGAGCAGGGCGTCGTACGGCAGGGCGGCCGTCGGTGCGCAGTGCACCACGTGCAGGGACCGGGCCCAGGCGCGCGCCGTGTCCGCGCAGCGCCTGCCGCCCTCGCCGAGGAGCAGCAGCAGCGGTCTGCCGCTCCTCCCCAACAGCCCGATCACGTCCGACGGGCCCTGGGGCGTGGACAGTTCGGTGTTGTCGAGGAAGGTGCCCTCCCGCAGCGAGCGATAGCGGCGGCGGGGACTCGACGGGAGGACGGTGTCCTGGGCGCTGATCATCGCGCTCAGGAAGTCGTTGCCGCGGCCCGACTCCAGAAGTCCGGCGAGCAACGCCCGCAAGGAGTCGACTTCGTCGCCGGGGCGCATCAGCATGACCTGCGCACGGGTGTTGTCGATGACCCGCCGGGCGGCGGGCCGGCGTTCCGGGCCGTAGGTGTCGAGCAGTCCGTCGCTCGCGGCGCCCCGTGCCACGAGGCCGAGTTTCCAGCTGAGGTCGAGGGCGTCCAGCACCCCCGTGCTCAGGCCCTGGCCGCCGATCGGGAAGTGCACGTGCGCGGCGTCCCCGGCCAGGAAGAACCGTCCCGCGCGGTAGGTCCTGGCCAGCCGGGTGTAGTCGCTGAACCGGCCGAGCCAGCGGGGGTCGGTCATCTCGATGTCGTGCCCGGCGACCCACGCCGCCTTCTCGCTCAACTCGTCCAGGGTGAGCGGCAGATGACGGTCGTCCGAGGCGTCCCCTTCGGTGAGCGTGTGGACCAGGGTGCGCCCGTCGGGGCCCTTCTTGGCGATGAGCCAGCCCCTGGGCGTACGGTGCCAGCCCACCGGGACGGCCTGCGGGTCGGTGATGCGGACCAGGCCCGTCAGCGCGGACATGGTCGGCAGGCCGACGTCGGAGGCGATCCCCGCCAGTTCGCGGACCGTGCTGCGGGCCCCGTCCGCCCCCACCACGTACCCGACGGCGAACGACCGGCACCCCTGCGGGCTCTGCGCGGTGATCCGCACGCCGTCCCGGTCCTGCGTCATCTCCGTCACCCGGTGCTCGCGCAGCACCCGGACGCCGTTGGCCCGTGCCCTGCTCTCGAAGAGCCGCTCCAGTTCGGCCTGGGGGGCCTTCAGGATCGGGACGGGTTCCGCCTCCGGGACGGTGATGGACAGGCCCGGGATGCCCGCGAAGTGGAAGGGCATGGCGGCCGAGCCGCCCGCGGGACGGGGCTCCGGCGCGAAGAAGTAACCGCGCCGGGCCAGGCACTGCACCGCCCGTGCGTGGAGCGTGGTGGCCCTGGGCCGTTCCGATGTGGTGGCCTCCGCTTCGAGGACCAGGGTGTCGACTCCCTGAGCGGCCAGTTCGGCCGCGACGAGCATGCCGACCGGACCTCCTCCGACCACCATCACCTGTGCGTGCATCCGGCCTGCCATCCTGGGCCTCCCCCTATTTTCCGCCCGGAGCGTCCCCACGCTCCTGGTCGTCGACGGACCACATACGGAAACGCAGAAAAGAGCCTCGTCCCCCTCGGAACACCGGGCTCCTCTCCGAGCAGTAAATATACCGGTTGCCCGGTTCTTTGCAATGGAAGCATTCCGACTTCGGGCCACGACCTCACCCGAGGTACCCGCGCAGCCACCATGAGGTGAGCATGAACGGGGCATATGCCTGATCATGAACCATCGGTGCGCAGGAGGAAACAACGCAACGGTTTGTTTTCACAGGCCAAAACGGACTGGAACACAGGATCAACTCTCGTCCCGACACAGCCGACACCCCGGTCCGCAGCCCGCACCGCGCCGCCCGCGGACGTACGCCCTCCCCTCGGGACGGGGCCGTTCCCTCCGGCGAAGCACGGATCTGCCCGGCACGGGCCAGTACAGCACGGGTCGGCAAGCGAGCACCCCTCCGGCTCAACAGAACCCGGCAGGCGGTCGGTTCACGGCCGGGCCGCGGCGCGCAGTTCCTCCAGACGCACGAGGGCGTCCCGGGCCGGACCCCGCTCCTCGGCGACGAGGCGGATGCCCGAGGCCCGGGCGAGCGCGGACGCCGCCGTCTCCTCGTCACCGAGGCGTCCGGCGACATCCGCGCGCAGCACGAGGAGTTGGAGGAGCTGCACGCGCGTCGGCTCCTCGTCCTCGACACCCAGCGCGCGGTCGATGACCCGTACGGCACCCGCCAGGTCCTCCTTCGAGTCCACGAGGAGGGACGCGTGGTGCAGGGCGCGGGCGAAAGCACCCTCGGGCGCGGGCCGGTGGTGCAGGCTCCCGCCCGTCCGCCGGACCACTCGGACGCAGTTGCCGCCCGGGTCGGTCATGAGGAACTGCCGCACACCGTAGGACATGTCCTTCAGCGGCCCGATGCGCGGCAGCCCCCGGACCGGCACCCTCCCGTACGCGGCCTTGAGGCCGGCCCGGAACTCCTCGTGCAGCCCGTCGACGTCCTCGGTCGCGACGAGACACGTGCTGTACGAACCGGCCGGGTCGTACTGCTTCATCCCGAAGAAGTGGAGCTCGATGCCGCCCCGTTGCACGACCGCGTAGGGGTTGGGGCTCCGCTGCTGGAAGGTCGTCCCGAAGCCGAGGGCGGCATAGAAGTCGAGGACGGGCCGAAGGGTTCGGCACGGCAGGATCGGAATCATCTTCTCGCTCATGCCCTTAATCTAATCAAATTTGACTAGGCAGGCGTGAAAGCCCTGTTGAAAAACCCGGGTGCTCACTGATCGATCGGCCCGGCCGCGGGGGTCATGAGCCGGTCGCCGAGCGCGCTCCTCCGGTACAGCACATGCCGACAGGCAGGTGGACCGTGGGACGGGCCGCCGGGCCGCCGGGCCGAGGGACCGAACGCGGCCGGGCACAGTCGGGGCCGGGGCCGAGACCGTTCACAACAACTCTTTCGAAAGAAGTGTTGCAGGTCTATCTTGGCGCGTATGACCGCTTCCCCCGCAGGTCCACCCGCCGCTTCCCCCGCCGACCCGCCCGACCGGCTCCCGGCGGAGTCGGACGTCGAACTGGACACCGCCGCTCTGCGGGTGCTGGCCCACCCCCTGCGGATCAACGTGCTCGCGCTGCTGCGTCAGCGCGGCCCGTCGACCGCGACCAGGGTGGCCGGTGAGCTCGGCATCAATCCCGGGGCCGCGAGCTATCACCTGCGCCGACTGGCGGCGGGCGGACTCATCGTGGAGGAACCGGGGCGCGGCACCGGGCGTGAGCGGTGGTGGCGGGCCGCCCACCGCCAGTCCGTCCACGATCCGACGTCCGCCGCCGCTCCGGAACGGCAGGAGGCCGGGCGTGCCTACGCGCACGCCGTGGCCCTCGCCTGCACGGAGCGTCTGCGGGCTGCGGCGCAGGAGGTGCCGTCGCTGCCGGAGGAGTGGTTCGAGGTCAGCGCATTCGGGGACTTCGTCCTGCGGCTGGCCCCGGAGGACGTCGCCCGGATGCGCGACGAGGTCTTCGCGGTGATCTCCCGGTACCGGCAGGCCGCGGACCGGGGCGCCGGGGAACTCGTACCGGTGGCGGTGCAGGTGCAGGCGTTCCCGGTGCCGGGCACCGTACCGCCGCGGTCCGCCGGTTCATGACCGGTCCCGCCACGGCTGTGCCCCGGCCCGCGCACCGGGACGGCAACGTGCTGCGCTGGCTCGCGGCGTACACCGCGTCGGTCACCGGCGACGTCATCTACTTCCTGGCGCTGTCCTGGACCGCCACCCGCACCGTCGGCCCGTCGCAGGCGGGTCTGGTGGTCGCGGCCGGGGCCCTCCCCCGGGCGGTGTTCATGCTCGTCGGGGGCGTGGTGGCCGACCGGTTCGGCCCCCGGCGGGTCGCCGTGGCCAGTGACGCCACCCGCTGTCTGGTCATCCTGGTGTCGGCCGCCGTACTGGTGTCGACGGCGCCGGGGCCGTGGCTGCTGGTCCCGCTCGCCCTGGTCTTCGGCGTGGTGGACGCGGTGTTCATGCCCGCCGTGGGCGCGTTCCCGCCCCGCATCACGACACGGGACCAACTCGCCCGCCTCCAGGGCATGCGGGGGCTGTCGGTCCGGCTGAGCAACTCCCTCGGCCCCGCAGCGGGCGGCATCGTGCTGGCCGCCGGTGGGGCCGGTGGCGCCTTCGCCGTCGCGGGGGTCCTCTTCGCCGCGTCGCTCGTCCTCCTCCTCACCGTTCGCACCGCCCCCGTCCCGGCTCCGGCCGTCCCCGAACGCCGCACGACACGGCAGGAGTTGGGCGCAGGTCTGCGCTACGTACGCCGCCACCGGCTGCTCGCCCCGCTGGCGGGGGTGATCGGGCTGAGCGAGATGTGCTTCAGCGGCCCGGTGGCGCTGGGGCTGGTGCTGCTGGCGGACGAACGGGGCTGGGGCGCCTCCGGCACGGGGTGGACGGCGAGCGCCTTCAGCGTCGGGGCGGGTGTCGCGTCCCTGTGGTTCACCGTCCTCCCGCGTGTCGCCCGCGCCGGACGGGGTGTCGTCGTCGCGCTGCTGGTCACCGCCGTGGCCACGGCCGCCCTGGGCCGGGCACCGACCCTGTGGTCCGCCGTCGCCCTCACCGTTCTGATCGGCCTGGCCGGCGGCACCGCGGTGACGCTCACCGGCGCCCTGGTCCAGGCGGAGACGGATCCCCGGTACCTGGGCCGGGTCACTTCCCTCACCACGCTGTGCACCCTGGGCCTGGCCCCGGCCCTCTTCCCCGTCGCGGGCTTCACCGCCCAACTCTGGGGAGCGGGCGTCTTCTTCGCCGGATGCGGTGCGATCAGCCTGCTGGCAGCTGTGTTGGCCGTCGCGGCCCCGGCCCTGCGGCGCGCCGAACTCCAGGGCGCGAACGCCTGAAACCGGCTCCCGCCCGTACCCGTTCGCACCCGGCACACCCGTACCCGTACGTGCTCGGCCGGGGGCCGCGCCCGGGACACCGGTCCCCGCCGATCTGTGACACCCGCGGACGGTCGGACACATCACATCGGCGGGCCGTCACACGGGCCGGGGCACCGGCGTCTTGTGTTCGTCCTGTGCGGCAGCACACGAGACCACGAGTGAGGACGAAGTCATGGAACCCCGTTTCAACCTGTTCTCCAGCCCGACCGCCCTGAAGATCGCCAAGCGGTTCTACAGCACCTCCCTGCCCCTGGCGCAGTCGACGTTGCCCAAGTCCACTCAGGAACTGGTGGAGTTGCGGGTCGGCCAGATCAACGGCTGCGGTCTGTGCGTGGACGCCCACGCCAAGGAGGCCGCGGCCGCCGGTGAGACCGCGCTCCGGCTCAACCTGGTCGCCGTCTGGCGTCACAGCACCGTGTTCACCGAGGCCGAACGGGCCGCGCTGGCGCTCGCCGAGGAGGGCACCCGGCTCGGCGACCGCGGTGTGTCCGACGATACCTGGGCCGAGGCGCGCAAGCACTACGACGACGACCAGCTCGGTACGCTGGTCTGCGTGATCGCCCTGATCAACGCGGCCACCCGGATGAACGTGATCGTGAACAACCTCGGGGGTTCGTACGAGCCCGGCATGTTCGCCGACATGTTGGACTGACCGGTGAACGGGGCACGGCCCGCTCATCGGGCGGCCGGACCCGTACCCGTGGAGAACACACGAGAGCCCCCCACCGGCGCGCGGTGCGGGGGTTCTCGGTCCGGGCGGGTGCCGCGGGTCGCTACGGGGTCGTGGATTCCGGGGAGTCGAGGGCGATGGCTCCGGCGGGGCAGAGGCCGACGGCCATCCGGGCGGCGGCCCGGTCCCCGGCTTCCGGCACGGGGTGCAGGAGCACCACCAGGCCCTCCTCGTCGTCCTGGTCGAAGACCGCGGGGGCGGTCAGGGCACACATGCCGGCGCCTACGCAACGGTCCCGGTCGACGTCGAGACGCAGTGGTTCTCGTGGATCGCTCATGGGGTCACTCCTCGTCCCAGGTGACGGGCAGACTGATCACTCCGTAGATGTTGGCACGGGCCCGCAGCGGCACCTCCTGCGGCGGCACGGCGAGACGCAGTCCCGGGAAGCGGGCGAGGAGCGCCGGGAACGCGACGGCCATCTCGACGCGGGCGAGCTGCTGGCCCAGGCACTGGTGGATGCCGTGGCCGAAGGCCAGGTGCCCGGTGGCCCGGCGGTGGATGTCGAGCCGGTCGGGGTCGGGGAACTTGTGCGGATCGCGGTTGCCGGCCTGCACGGAGACGGTCACCGACTCGCCCGCCCTGATGAGCCGGCCCTCCACCTCGACGTCCTCGAGTGCCGAACGCACCAGCGGGTCGGCCACGCTGAGGTAGCGCAGCAGCTCCTCCACTGCCTGCCCGGCGAGTTCGGGATCGGCGCGCAGGGCCGCCAGTTGGTCGGGGTTGCTCAGCAGGGCGAAGGTGCCGAGGCCGAGCATGTTCGCGGTGGTGTCGAGCCCGGCGGCGAGCAACAGCCCGCCGATCCCGGCCAGTTCCTCGTCGGTGAGGTCGGAGGCGGTCAGCTCGCTGAGCAGGTCGTCGGTGGGCTCGGCGCGCTTGGCGATGACCAGTTCGTCCAGGTACTGGATGAGTTCCGCGTAGGCTGTGCCCTTGGCCTCCACGTCGGCCGTCTGGTCGAAGATCGTCGCCACCTGGTCCCGGAAACGCTCCCGGTCGGTGTACGGCACGCCGAGCAGTTCGCAGATCATGAGCGCGGGCACGGGCTGCGCGAACGCCTCCACCAGGTCGGCCGTGGGCCCGGCCTGTTCCATCGCGTCCAGGCATTCGGCGGTGAACCGCTCCACCTGCTCGGTGAGTCGGCGCATGCGGCGGACGGTGAACCGGCCGGTGAGCAGGCGCCGGTAGCGGGTGTGCTCGGGGGCGTCGAGGCCGATGATGTCGCCGACCGGTGCCGGCGGTAACTCCCCCGACACGCCTTCCACCGGCACCGGCATGTGCATGAATTCGTAGCGTGAGCTGAAGCGCGGATCGGCGAGGACCGCACGGGCCGCGGCGTGTCCGGTGACCAGCCGACCCAGGTGTCCGTCGGCGTAGCGCATGCGGCGCACGGGCTCGTCGCTCAGCGCGGTGAGTCCGGCGGGCGGGTCGAAGGGGCAGCCGGTGTGCCGGTCGGCGGGAAAGGCGGGCGGTTCCTGCGCAGTGGCGTCGGTGGTGGTGGCGTCGCCGGTCGTGGTGCCGGCGGCGATGGCGTCCGGGGTGTTGGCTTCGGGGGTCGTCGGGTCGTACGGCATGGGGTCCTCCTGTGCTCGTCGGACGGTGTGCGGCGTGCGGTGAACGGGGTACGGAGTACGGGGCATTGGCGGTGCGGGGCGGTGAAGTCGCCCGGGAGAAGCGGTGGTCACCGCTTGGCACCGGTCCTGAAGGTGCGGCGTGCCCACAGGTAGCCGACCAGGGAGAGCCCCACGCACCAGGCGAGGCCGATGGTCGCGCTGGAGCCGATCTCGGTGCCGAGCCACAGCCCGCGCAGGGTCTCGATGATCGGCGTGAAGGGCTGGTACTCGGCGAACCAGCGCAGGCCGGTGGGCATGGACTCCGGCGGCACGATGGCGCTGCCGATGAACGGCATGAACGTCAGCGGCATCGGGATGTTGCTGGCGGTCTCGGCGTTCCTGGCGACCAGGCCGATGCCCGCGGAGATCCAGGTGAGGGCCAGGGTGAGCAGGGTGAGCAGGCCGATGGCGGCGGCCCATTCGACGACGGTGGCATCGGGGCGGAAGCCCATCAGGAGGGCGGTGGCGATGACGAGCGCGACGCTGGTCATCGTCTGGATCACCCCGGCGACGACATGCCCGGTCAGGAACGAGGCCCGGGAGATCGGCATCGTGCGGAAGCGGTTGACGATGCCTTCGGTCTTGTCGATGCAGATGCTGATCGCGACGGTCAGGGAGCCGGAGGTGGCGGCCATCAGGATGATGCCGGGGGCGATGTAGTCGATGTACTCGCCGCTGCCGGTGGGCAGGTCGCTGATGCCGGTGCCCAGTGCCCTGCCGAAGACGTAGTTGAACAGCAGCAGCATCATGATGGGCATGATGACGACGGTGAGCGTCAAGGACGGGTAGCGCAGGGCCTTTCTGAGGTTGCGCCGCAGCATCGTCCTGGAGTCCCGGGCGGCGTAGGACATGGTGGCCATCAGACGTTCTCCTCGGTCGGTGCGGCGGTGGCGGCGGGGCGGGGCTGACCGGTGAGGGTCAGGAAGACGTCGTCGAGGTCGGGGGTGTGCACGGTGAGCGAATCGGCCCGGATGTCGGTGGATTCCAGGGTGTCGAGGACGGCCCGCAGGTTGGGGATGGAACCGTCGCTGGGGATCTGGAGGGTGAGGGACTCCTCGTCGCGCGTGGCGATGCCGAAGATTCCCGCGGCGTCGTCCAGGCTCCGGACGTCGGCGAACCGCACCCGGATGTGGCCGCCGGGGATGCGCTGCTTCAGCTCGTCGGCGGTGCCCTCGGCGATCAGCCTGCCGTGGTCCAGCACGGCTATCCGGTCGGCGAGTTGGTCGGCCTCTTCGAGGTACTGGGTGGTCAGGAAGATGGTCACGCCGTCGTCGGCGACGAGGCCGCGGATGATCTCCCACATGGTGCGCCGGCTGCGCGGGTCGAGTCCGGTGGTGGGTTCGTCGAGGAAGATGATCCGCGGATCGCCGACCAGGGTCATCGCCAGGTCCAGCTTGCGCCGCATGCCGCCGGAGAACGTGACGGCGGTCTTGCCGGCCACCTCCGACAGGTCGAAGCGGCGCAGCAGGTCCTGGGCCCGCCGCTTGCCCTCGCGCCGGTCGAGGTGGTGCAGGTCCGCCATGAGGAGCAGGTTCTCCTCCGCGGTCAGCAGGTTGTCGACGGCCGAGAACTGGCCGGTGACGCCGATCACGGAGCGCACCGCGTCGGCGTCCCGGGTCAGGTGGTGACCCGCGACCCGGGCCTCGCCCGCGTCGGCGCCGATGAGTGTGGAGAGGATCTCCACCGTGGTGGTCTTGCCGGCGCCGTTGGGGCCGAGCAGGGCGAAGACGGTGCCTTCGGCGATGCTCAGGTCGATGCCGTCGAGCACGAGCTTGTCGCCGTAGGACTTGCGCAGTCCGGTGGCGGTGATCGCCTGTGCCGTCGCGTTCGCGGCGGTCGGCGCGGATGCCTGGATGGCGGTCATGCCGTTTTCCCTTCGGAGATGGGGAGTTGACGGGTCGACAGGTGCGCGGGGTCAGGCGCGGCGGACGATGATGTCGCCGGTCGCGGTCCGGGCGTACACCTCGGCGGTCTCGTCGGAGTCCGCGGGGCCCGCGGAGGAGTCGAGCAGGTTGCGCACCATGCCGTACTTGGTGTTCAGGTCGAGCCAGGCGGCGGTGCCACGGCGGATGCCCACTTCGAGGTTGCCGACGGAGGTGCGCAGGTCGGTCCGGCCGCGGATGACCTCGCCGACGCGGATGCCGCCGGTGGAGCACATCGCCTCGACCCCGGCGTGGGCGACGCCGATCTCGATCCGGCCGTTGGCGGACTTGGCGCCGACGGTGCCGTGCGCCACGCCGACGGAGATGTCGCCGTTGGCCGCGTTGGTCTTCAGGTCGCCGGCGACCTCGCCGATCTCGGTGGCGCCGTTGCTGTTCTTGACGGTCGCCGTGCCGGCGACCGTGCCGATCTCGATCCGGCCGCCGCCGACGACTTCGGCGTCCCCGGTCGAGCGGGTCAGGCGGATGTCGCCGTGGTCGGTCTTCAGGTCGGCTTCGGCCGCCTCGTCGACCTGGATGTCGCCGAGCGAGGTCTTGAGCACGACCTCCCCGAAGCCGCCCTCGCAGAAGAAGCTGCCCATGCCCGACCTGCCCCGGACGTCCGACCCCGCGGGCAGTTCGATGCTGACCTCGATGGAGCCCGGCTTGCCGAACGGGGTCCGCTTCTTGGGCGTCCTGATCGTGAGCCGGCCGCCCGAGCAGGTGACCTGGGTCTGCTGCACGGCGCGCACGTCGTTGTTGTCGGATCCGTCGCGCGGCAGCACCTCCACGACGGTGTCGGTGCGCTTGCCCGCGGTGATGCGGGCGGTACCGACCTCCAGTTCGAGGGTGGCGGAGATCGGCTCGGGGGTCTCGAAAGAAGGCATGGCTGTTCCGTCCTCTTGGCTCGCGCGGTTGATCCCGCCGGTGGGGCGGGTGATGAATGACGTCGGCGGATCAGCGGTCCGCCGGTGAAATCGGTCCTCGTCCTCGAAACGCCGTCACCCGTCGTCCGGTGGACGGCGGTTCGAGGACGGGGCCTCAGCGGACCCAGCCGGTGAAGCCCCGGCCGCCCGACTCCTTGCCGCGGCCCGGCGTGCTCGTGCGTCCCCCTCCGTCGAGGGCGACGGAGACGGCCCGTACCAGCCAGGCGTTGACCGACAGCCCCTCCGCCGCCGCGGCACTCTCGGCACGGGCCTTGAGATGGGCGGGGAGGCGGAAGTTGATCCGCGCCATGGCGCCGTCGTCGGCGTCCGCGGGCGGCGGGGGCGGCACGGGCGCGGCAAGGGGCTCGGCCGGTTCCGGTACCTCCCGGAACGGCTCGGGGGCCGGCGGCGCCGTCACCACGAACTCCGGGTCGAGTCCGCGCAGTCGTACGTCGACCGAGCCCGGCGCCAGCTCCCGGGTGACCTCGCCCATGGCGGCGGACAGTGCGTTGAGGAGAGTCAGTCGGGCGGCCGACTCCAGGGGAGCGGTGAGCCGCTCGGCGAGGGCGCGGGCGTCGTCGCCGCCGGCTTCCGCGGCGACGGCCAGTTCCTGCCGAAGGTTGTCGACGTAGGGCGTGAGGTCCATGACGCCATGATGGCACATCGATGGCGCCATGACGAGCCACATCGCCACCCTTTTGGCACACAAGGCTCTGGCCTGGCACTTCTTTCCCGAATCACCGCGCCGCAGTGCCACATCAGCAACGAAATGACCCGCCGCGGCGCCACGAAGGCGCCATAGTGGCGCCACCCGACGGCAGGCTGACGCCACTCGGCGACAGCCATGACGCCACCGACCTCCCCGTCCGGCCCGGACTCCCCGTACGGCGCCATCGCCTTCGGGGCCGTGCCACGATGTACCGCATGCAGACGAACCGAAAGGTCCATGCCGCGTAACCGCCCAGGACACGTCCGGGCCGGCAATCTCCGCCGCCGGACGACGGAGACGGGGCCGGGGCCGGGGCCCGCCATCGACGGCCTGTCCTCACGCGCGCTGTCCGAGATCTTCCGCCTCGAACACTCCCGCAACCACCTGCGTCCGGGGGACGTCGGCGCGGCCGTGCGCCGGTGGAAGGACTACGTCCACCGCCCCGAACGCCAACTGTGGGACGACCACGAGCAGGGCAACCCGCACTGGTACTGCTGCGGCGACCCCTTCGAGGCCCGGGCCCTTCTCGACACCGTGATGCAGGCCATGTCACCCCGGAACGCCCGACAGCTCCGGCGGATCGTCAGCCGGCTCGACGGCGCCCCGAACGGGGCCTGAAGCCCCGAAGGACCGGCGCGACGGCGCGACGGCCCGCCATGTCCATCGAATCCGCCCCTGCCCCTGCCCCTGCCCCTGCCCCGATCACATCGGAAGGAACGGCTCCGTCAAGTGCGACGTCGCCAGGTGCAGGGTGGTGCCGGTTCCGTGGTCGAACATGCGCCGCCTCGAACGCTCGGCCTCCTCGGGGTCGGCCTCGTGCGCGTAGGCGAGCCCTGGGTGGAGCAGTTGGAGCGCGTGCACCAGGAGGTCGCCGGTGACGAGCACCAGCTCGCGCCCATCGGCGACCAGCAGGCTCTGGTGTCCGGGCGTATGACCGGGTGTGGCGACCACGCGCCCGGTGCGCAGCGGGGTGTCCCCGTCGAGGAGCCGGAGCCGCCCGGCGGCCGCGAGCGGGTCGGTGAGGGTCTCGCGGAGCTGTGGGTTGAGCGCGTCGAGGGCGTCGAACTCGGCCCGCTGGAGCAGGTATTCGGCATTCGGGAAATAAGGGCGCCGGCTGCCGGCCGAGGCGCCGCCGGCCGTCGTGCCGCCCCCCGCCGCCGGGACGGCCGCCTCGGTCACGACCGCCCACCCGACGTGGTCGGTGTGCAGATGCGTGAGCACCACGGTGTCGACCTCGGCCGGGTCGATGCCCGCGGCGGCGAGCGAATCGGGGAGCACACCGGGCACGGGCGCCCACGCGGCGGCCGGGCCGTCCGCCGGACCGATCCCGGCGTCCACGACGGTGACGCCCTTGTCGCTGCGGATCGCGTACGCGCGGAACGGGAGCCACCAGCGCCCCTGGGCGTCGACCGCGCCGGGGTCGTAACGGTCGGCCTCGGCCCACTGGGCGGCCGTCGCCCCGGGGAAGGCGTCGGCACGCGGGGCGAAGAACGGGCCTTCGCCGTCGGCGAGGGCGATGATCTCGGTCGAGCCGATCCGGAGGCGGGGAACGCTGGGAGACATGACCGCGATCCTGCCATGCCCATGAGGAGTATCCGAGCCGGATCGCGCGCCGGAAGCCGCCCGGCCGGAACGGAAGCACAGAGAACCGCAAAGGGTTCTTCGCGAAGAACTCTTCGCGAAGAACTCTTTGCGGTCTAGGGTGTGCCGCATGACAGACGCGGCGAAGAGGCCGGACACCCCGGCCGTCGAAGAGAACTCGGTCGTCCTGGATGCCAAGGGGCTGCGCGCCCTGGCGCACCCGATACGCGTGCAGCTGGTCGGGCACCTGCGGAAGTACGGCCCGTCCACGGCCACCCGCCTCGCGGAACGGCTGGGCGTGAACTCCGGGACGGCCAGTTACCACCTGCGCCAGCTCGGCGCGGCCGGCTTCGTCGAGGAGGACACGGAACGCGGCAACGCGCGCGAGCGCTGGTGGCGCTCGGTGCACCGGACGACGGAGCTCAGCGACCAGGATCTGACCGAACGGGAGCCCGAGGCCGCGCTGGCGTATCTGCAGTCCGTCTCCGCCACCTACACCCTTCGCACCCAGCAGGCGCTGAACGAGTTGCAGACGATGCCCCGGGCGTGGCGGGGCACCTTCGACATGAGCGACTGGGCCCTGCGGCTCACACCCGGGGAGACCATCGCCCTGCGCCAGGAGTTGTGGGACGTGCTCGCCCGTTACCGGTGGGACACGCCGGAGGCGGCGGCGACCGCCCCCGAGGGGGCCGAGCGCATCGGCGTCATCACGCACATCCTGCCCGAGCTGGACACGCCCGCCCCGCCGGACGAGTCCGCCGGTCCCGGGGCGTCGGAGGGAGCGGAGACGCCATGACGACGGAGGCCCCGGACGTCGACGAAATATCCGGCAGACGGTCCTTGCGGCCGCTGGGCGGGGTTCTGACGGCCATGGCCGTGTCGCTGACCGGTACCCGGATCTCCGTGGTGGCGCTGCCCTGGTTCGTGCTCGTCACGACCGGCAGCGCCACCCTGACCGGGGTGGTCGCCTTCTGCGAGATGACGCCCTACGTGGTGGTCAAGGCGCTCACCGGACCGCTCGTGGACCGGATCGGCCCGCGGGCCGTCTCCTGGACCACCGACCTGGCGAGTGCGACCGCCGCTGCCGCGGTCCCCCTGCTCCACGCCCTGCACCTCCTGTCCTTCCCGCTCCTGCTGGTCCTGGTCGCGTTGATCGGCGCGGCCCGTGGACCGGGCGATCTGGCCAAGGAGGTCATGGTTCCGGAAGCCGCGGAACGCAGCGGGGTGCCGCTGGAGCGGGCCACCGGCCTGTCCGGCGTGATCGAGCGGCTCGCCTCCACCGTCGGCCCGGCGGCGGGCGGCTCCCTGGTGGCACTGCTCGGTCCCATGGCGGGGCTCGCCATCAACGCGGGCTGCTTCGCTCTCGGCTCGGTGGTCATCGCGCTGGCACTGCCCCGCGGCATGGGCCGCGGAACCGCGGAGGACCCGTCGGGGGACGACGGGAAGGAACCGGGCTACTGGCACCGCTTCGGCGAGGGCTTCACCTTCCTGCGGGGCGAACCGTTGCTGCTCACCCTCATCGTCATGGTGGGGATCACCAACCTGCTGGACGCGGCGATCTCCACGGTCCTCGTTCCCGTCTGGGCCAAGGAGTCCGGCAACGGGCCGACCGTGATCGGTCTGACGAGCAGTGCGATGGGAGCGGCGGCGGTCGCCGGGAGCCTCATCGCCGCGATGGCCGCGCACCGGCTGCGACGCAGGACGGTCGTGCTCGTCGGATTCCTGCTGGCGGGGGCGCCGCGATTCCTGGTTCTCGCCCTCGACGCCCCGCTGGGGGTGGTACTGGCCGTCTTCGCCGTCAGCGGGTTCGGCGCCGGCTTCATCAACCCGGTGCTGGGGGCCGTCCTCTTCGAACGGGTGCCGCGCCGGATGCGGGGCCGGGTCAACGCGCTCGGCGACTCGCTGTCCTGGGCCGGGATCCCCCTCGGCGGGCTGCTCGCCGGGGCGGCGGTGACCGCGGTCGGGCTCGCGCCGGTACTCCTCGTCTGCGGGACCGCGTACTTCCTCACCACGAACCTGGCGGGGCTACGGCCGGAATGGCGCGAGATGGACCCGCCGGGGGTACGGGGCGCCCCGCCGTCCCCGGGTGCTTGACCCCCACGTGCCGTCATGTCGCACGGGTGGTGCCTCCCCCTGATCGCGGGAGGGGCCGGGCCGGGCCCGCCCCCGCGCGGGCGGGTCCGGGCTCGGTTCACCTTCCGCTGTCCTCCGCGAGGGTGTGTGCGACAAGCGCGTTGGCGTGGCCATGGCCCAGACCGTGCTCGGTCTTGAGCCAGGAGACGAGCTCCATGTGCTTGACCAGGGGCGAGGAGCGGATCAGGTCCTTCCACTCGGCGATCGGGCGGCCGTACTTCTTCTCGATCGAGGGAAAGTAGCTGGCCGGGCCCTTCACTGCTTCGGTCATGTCGAATCCCATCCGTTCGTGCTAAGTGATCTTGAATTGTCCGTCACCCTGCCGGAAGGGCAGTGCGCGGGGGAGAGAGAATGATCATCGCTGTGCCGGGGGCGTCTCGGCCAGCAGCCCGGTGGTGACCGCGGTGAGCCAGAGCAGGCCGAGTCCCGCCCCGGCCGTGAACGCCAGGACGGTGGCGGACGAACCGGCGAGGCCGACGAGCACCACGGCGGGCGCCACGCGGGAGGCAATGGCCCACCCGCGCCGGTTCCGGGCGGCGAAGTGGCGGGCCAGTACGAGGAAAGCGGCGCAGAGCGCCAGGTAGCCCACCGTGCCGCTGAGCATGTGGACGGCGCCGTGCGCGCTCAGGGAGGCGACGCGGGTCTCGGGAGCACCGACGGGGAATCCGGCACCCGGATCGGCCGCGAAGGCCCCGGCGAGCAGGAACGAGACACCGAACGCACCGATCAGCCGCGGCGCCCAGGTACCGCCGGGCGCGTCGCGGAGCGCCCGGCGCATCCCGACCGCTCCGGCGACGACCAGTACGCCCGTGAGCAGGAAAACAGTGACCTGGATCCAGCCGAGGTCACCGAGGCTCAGTTGGCTGAGGGCGTTGCGGGTGAAGTCGAAACCGTCGCGGGTGATGCCCTGGATCAGCCCCGCGCCCAGGAACAGCGGGCCCGCCGCGGCGGCGCCGGCCAGCAGGGCCCGCGTCGTCGGCCGGGCCGGGGCGGACACGGTGATCGGGGCACCGATGGTCTGGGTCATGTGATGTCTTCCTCGACGCCGAGAGCCAATTCGGGAACTGGACGGTCCAGTACTGCTGCGGAACTGGACGGTACAGTACTCACACGGGAACTGGACTGTCCAGTACTGGAAATCGGGAGGCGGCATGGAAACGAGCGAGCAGGGCCGGTCGGCGCTCAAGCGCCGGGCGATCATGGAAGCCGCGACCAGTGCGTTCATGAGCAAGGGCTACTCCGGCACCAGCATGGACGACATCGCGAAGCTGGCCGCGGTGTCCAAGCAGACCGTCTACAAGCACTTCTCCGACAAGGAGAAGCTGTTCGCCGAGATCGTCCTGGCCACCACCGACCGCATCGACGGCATGATCGACACGGTGGCCGACATCCCGGCCGACGCCGACACGCTGGAGGAGAACCTGACCCGGCTGGCCCACCGGTTCCTGACCGCTCTCACCCAGCCCCAGGTACTCCAGTTGCGTCGCCTGGTCATCGCCAACGCGGACACCTTCCCCGAACTGGGCGCCGACTGGTACGAGCAGGGTTTCGAAAGGGTCCTGGCAAACCTGGCCACCACCCTCCAGAACCTCGCCGACCGCGGACTGCTCCGGATCGACGAACCGCTGCTGGCCGCCAACCACTTCTCCGGCCTGCTGCTGTGGATCCCCGTGAACAAGGCCATGTTCCACGGCAGCCTCCAGCACACCGAGGCCGAGCTGGACCACTACGCCGCCGCCGGCGTCCGGGCCTTCCTCGCCGCCTACCGCTGACCGCTCCGGCCCCGCCGCCGTCCCGCCCGGCCCACCGCGTCCGGCAACAAGCCCTCGAAGGAATCACATGACCTGGTCCGAACGCACCGTCGTGCGCGACGGCGTACGCATCTCCTGCCGTGACTGGGGCGGGACGGGAACCCCCGTCGTCCTGCTGCACGGGCTGGCCGGGCACTCGGGCGAATGGGACACGATCGCCCGGCACCTGCGCGCCCGGCACCGGGTCGTCGCGGTGGACCAGCGCGGGCACGGCGGCAGCGAGCGGCGCCCCCACGACCGCTCGCGCGCCGCGTACGTCGCCGACGTCGTCGCGGTCCTCGACCAACTGGACCTGCGGCGGCCCGTCCTGGTCGGCCAGTCCCTCGGCGGCCACACCGCCATGCTCACCGCCGCCGCCCATCCCGGCCTCGTCCACGCGCTCGTGCTCGTCGAGGCCAAGCCCGGCGAGGCGGATCCGGACGTTCCCGCCGACATCGGCGGCTGGCTCGACTCGTGGCCGGTCCCGTTCCCGTCGTGGGAGGCCGCCGTCGCGTTCCTCGGCGGCGGCCCGGTCGGCGAGGGCTGGGCCGCCGGGCTGGAGGAACGCGACGGCGCGTGGTGGCCGCGCTTCGACCGCGACGTGATGGTCGACTCCCTGGCCGAGAACGCCAGGCATTCCTACTGGGACGAGTGGGCCGGCATCACCTGCCCGACGCTGGCCGTCCTCGGGCGGTCCGGCATCGTCGCCCCGGAGGAGTGCGACAGGATGCTCCGGCAGCGGCCGGGGACGGTGGCCATGAGCATCCCCGGGACGGGCCACGATCTCCATCTGGAGCGGCCCGACGTCCTGCGAGCCGTGCTCGAACAGTTCCTCCGGGACACCACCGGA
The DNA here is from genome assembly GCF_040612315.1 of Streptomyces sp. NPDC006435. NCBI lineage: Bacteria > Bacillati > Actinomycetota > Actinomycetes > Kitasatosporales > Streptomycetaceae > Streptomyces > Streptomyces sp. NPDC006435. Next base: position 117,829 of record NZ_JBEXPY010000021.1, on the reverse strand, counting down.
TCTCCCGGCGCCGAACAGCCCTGACTCCCCCGGCACGCGGGTGAACTGCCGTACGAACTGGTCGTGTCCGGCCGGATCCGGATACGTTCACTCCCGCCGACGACGCCGGTCCGACCGGCATCGGTCGGACCGGCGTCGATCGAACGGACTCCAGGAAGGAAGACCCGCCATTCCCACCGCGACCCTGCAGATTCCCACTCCGGACGGCCCGGCCGACGCCTTCGCCGCCTTTCCCGACGACGGCGAGCGGCATCCGGGGGTGCTGCTGTACTCGGACGCCTTCGGCGTACGGCCCGAGTTGGAGGAGAAGGCCCGAGAACTGGCCGGGCACGGCTACTACGTGCTCCTCCCCAACGTCTACCACCGGCACGGCCCGGCACCGGTGATCGAGCTTCCCGAGCACCTCGGGGAAGAGATCCGGCCGAAGGTCATCGAACGCCTGATGCCCCTCGTCGAGGAGCACACCACCGAACGCGTCCTGCGCGACGCCGACGCCTACGTCCGGTTCCTCACCACCCGGCCCGAGGTCGGTCCGGGACCGGTCGCCGCGATCGGCTACTGCATGGGCGCCGCCCTGGCGCTGCGCACCGCGGCGGCCCATCCCGACCGGGTGGCCGCCGTCGCCGGGTTCCACCCCGGCTTCCTGGTCACCGACGCGCCCGACAGCCCGCACCGCGTCCTGGACGGACTCACCGCCCGGGTCCATCTCGGGCTCTCGGAGAACGACATGACCCCCGAGGCCGCCCGCGAGCTCGAACGGGCCCTGGACGCCACGGGTGTCGAGTACACCTGCGAGATCTACCCAGGCACCGTCCACGGCTTCACCATGTCCGACACCGACGCCTTCGACGCCGCCGCGCTGCAACGGCACTGGGACCGGCTGCTGCCCCTCCTCGACCGCGCCCTGAACGCCGGCTGAGACTTCCTCACCGGACGGTCCGCGGAGCGCCCGTGGCCGGCGTGCGGGGACGCGCGTCGGCTACAGCGGGAGGGTTATGCCCATTTCCTGCATCGCCGGGGACGGCGGGCCGCCCTCGGAGCGGGCGGTCTTGCGGCCCTTGCGGCCCGGCTCCAGCGTGCGCGGGTCCACCGCCTCCGCGGGGGCCCCGGTGGCGTACAGGCCCTCCGGTTCGCTGTCGCGGTCGTGCGGGAGCAGCCAGAAGACCCGGCGACGGAACGTACCGGACGAGCGCGACGCCTTCGCCTTGGGACCCAGCAGGGTGTACCCGACCATGCGGCCGTCCCGGTGGTAGGCGGGCTTGCCCCTGCGGGTCGGCAGCCGGTCGAGGCTCTGCCGTACGTAGTCGAGGTCGGCGATGTCCTCCAGCCAGACGAGGTCGACTTCATGATTGATCTCGTCCTCTGCGATGAGGGCGCTCATGCTGTCTCCTGATCAGCGAGCAGTCCGATGCCCGGGTAGTACTTCCGCTGGTTGGACAGGATCATTTCCTTGGGCGACGCCAGTCCAACCGTCTCGCGAACCCTGGCCGCGAAGGCTCGCGACGAAACGGCCGGGGCACCTTCATTGTGACACCAGGACTTGTATGCCGCGTAGAGCGCTGCTTGTTCCGCCCTCAGCTCGGGGTCGATCCGACAGGATTCGCTGATGAAGCGGCCGGTGTGGTCCTCGGTCTCGGCGTAGGCGGTCGTGGCGATGCGGACCCGTTCGGGGCCGGTGAGGACCTTCTCCCCGGCCAGGTAGCGACGGGCGCCCTCGATGAGCCAGTTGAGGATTCCCGGGCCCTCCTCGGTGACCAGGATGTCCGCCAGGTTGTCGATCTTGCGGTCGTCGGAGACCACGCGTTCGAACGGGATGAGCCGCATGCGGCGCCAGAACGCGAAGCCGCCGGTGCCGACCTCCGGACGGTGGTTGCCCAGCAGCCAGAGCTTGTGGGTCGGCTCGAAGCTGAAGAAGTCCTGCCGCATGCGGCGGGCCTTGATGCGGTCGCCGCCGGTGAGGAGCTTGACCCGGGCCTCGTCGAACTTGTCGCCGGGCTTGACCTCGCTGCACACGATGACCCTGCGGCCGTGCAGTTCGGCCAGGTCGGTGGGGTGCCCCTCGTAGGGGCGGGACATCAGGAAGCCGGGCGGAGCGGCGTCCGCGTAGTCGCCGAGCAGCTTCATCAGGACGTCCAGCAGTACCGACTTGCCGTTCTTGCCGGAGCCGAACAGAAAGGGCATGACCTGCCCGCCGACGTCCCCCGTGATGGAGTAGCCGAGCAGCAGGTGCAGGAAGTCGACCATCTCCTCGCCGGCGGCGTCCGCGCCGAACGTGTCGGTGAGGAACCGGTGCCAGCGGGGGGTGGCCACGGGCTGCGGTGCCGCGCTGGTGGAACGGGAGTGGAAGTCCTTGTTCGGGTCGGGCTTCCTGATGAGCCCCGTGTGCAGGTCGACGATCCCCGAGGGCGTGCACAGCGCGTACGGATCGGCGTCCAGCCGCGCCGCGTTGAGCACCATGCCGGGAGCGGCCTTGGCCTGGGTGAGCATCGCGTTCATACCGCTGGTGCTCAGCGCGCGGCTGCGGTGCCGCTGGAGCGCCGCGCCGGTGAACACGCCGCGCGGGTCCGCGGAGGCGATGCTCTCGGCCAGGTCCCCGGCGGCCCAGATCACCGTGTCGTCCTCGTCGATCTGCCACCGGGTGCTGTCCCAGCGGTACCAGCCGAGTCCCGGGACGTGCCGGTAGTCGTTGGCGTACAGCTTGACGAACAGTTTGGCGTTGCCCCGGTCGGTGAGGGTGTCGGGCAGCAGGCCCGCCGCGGTGGCCTCGCCGTCCGGCGACTGGCCCGTACCGGGGTCGCCGCCCTGCGCGGGCAGGGGCGTGGGGACCTGCGCGAGGATCTGCGCGGCGACGGCCTGCGGGTCGAAGAGTGCGTTGTCGTCCCGGGAGATCACGCGCGGCCTCCCGGGGACAGTGGGCGCATCCGGCCCGCGTTCAGACCGCTGCGGATGATGGCGCCGTAGCGTCGTTCCTGACCGGGGCGGGCCTGTTCGGCTGCGTCCCGCAGGGCCTGTTCCGCGGCGTCCGCCGAGAGGTGGCCGCCCGCGACCAGTCCCCCGACGGTGTACGCGGCCCGGTTCAGCTTCGCGGAGAAGGCCGCCCCCTCCGGGACGCTCGCACAGGCCGCCACCTCCCCGAGGACCTTCGCCAGGGCCCGTCCCGCCGCGTCCCGGCCGCCACCGGCCGCCAGCACCGCCTGCCGGGCCCTGGGGGGCACGGGACGCGGTGCGGGGACGTGGGCGGGTGGGAGGTGCCCGGTACGGGCGAGCTCACGGGCCAGCCAGTCGGGGAGGGCCGCCGGCTCACGGGCCGGGCCGATGGCCGTGTAGGTGCCCGCGGCGGTGGTGGTGCCGGGCGCGACGATGTACCCGCCGTTGGCCCGGACATCGACCTGCCAGGCCAGGGCGCGGGTGCTGCTCGAACCCGCGGAGCACTGCCAGCGGTGGCTGCCATGGGCGCGGTACCACACGTGAAGTCCTCCGGACGGCGTGCGCACACGCAGGGTCGATTCGTCGTCCGCCGGGCTGACGGCGCCCCGCAGGGCGGCCAGCACTCCCAGGGTGTGGAATCCGTTGGCCAGGCCGCCCAGGTCCACGCTGCGGGGGATCGGGATGCCCGGCAGCAGGCGGTCCCGGTCCGGGGGCTGCTGCCGGTGCGCGTCGATGTCGATGACCACCAGGTGGGCGGGACCGCAGGCGACACCGACCCCGAGGCCGGGGTGGTTGAACCACCACTGCTCGATGCGGGCGAAGTCCAGGGTGGCGGCGTGGAAGCCGTGGCACCAGCGACCGGCCTGGATGCAGGCGCACCCCTTGTGGGTGTGGCCTGGCTGACGGCACCTCTCGCAGTTCGCCGTCGGGGTCTTGCGTCCCGGAGCCAAGGGGTGGACCGGCCAACCACGGCTGGCACACCACCTGGCAAGATCCACACTGCGCGGAGCGACTACCGGCGGAGACCCGGGTCGCTCCCGGTCGCTGGGTGAAACGTCCAGCTCATGCGCCATGCGCACCCCCCATCAGCGACCAAAGCGACTCAACGACGAACATAGATTATCGAAGCCCGGGTTACCGAGGGGGGCTCTGGGCGAGAAACCGCTTCATCGTGTCGGCGGAAGCGCGTCCGGCCCGACGAAACGGTCATCAGCGACTGAGACCTCGGCACCCCAGCGACTCGGAATGCTTCGGTCGCTCTCTCGGTAGCTGACAAAAAGCCCAGGTCAGAGACTTGCAAAACCCAGAAAAGCGACTGAAGCGACTCAAGGTCGCTATATATGACGCACACACGCACGCGCGAATGTCCTCATATACCCGACACTTCAGTCGCTCCAGTCGCTGTGCCGCCCGAAAACATGCTCTGACCTGGGCTTTTGAAAAAACTGTGGAAGCGACCGAGAAGTTCTTCGGTCGCTCGGCTTCAGTCGCTGTCCTGAGACCCCCCGGAAACCGCCGAAGACCCTCAGCGACCCAGCGACCGAACCCCGGTCCCGCGCGCCCCGTCCCGCAGGAACTTGGAATTCCGGGTTCAGAGTCGCTTCAGTCGCTTCGGTAGCTGTCCCGCCCCCGCCGGGGATTCACACCACCAGTGCGTCAATCGGGGCGATCCCGGTGTTGGTCCCGGCTCGCCGAGCGATGCGAAGCTGAAGCCCTCCGACCGATCCACCGGCACGAAGCGAGAGCGGGAGCCAGTCTCTGTGGACACCTTCAGGACGAAGAACGGTCCGGTCCGGGGGTTCCGGGCCTCCGCCGACGTCGTCGCCGTTCTCGGGATCCCCTATGCCGCCCCGCCGTTCGGTGCCAACCGGTTCAGGGAGCCCCTTCCGGCGCCGCCGTGGACCGGAGTGCGGGAGTGCGGGGAATTCGGTCCGATCGCCCCGCAGTCGGCGCGGCTGCCCGGGGCGCCCGTGTGGTCCCCGGGCGACAAGGACGTCCTCACCGTCAACGTGTGGACGCCGGCCCCGGACGGTGGCCGCCTGCCGGTCCTCGTCTGGATCCACGGCGGCGCCTACACCTTCGGCTCCTCGGCCCAGCCCGACTTCGACGGCACCGTGCTGGCCCGCGCCGGACTGGTCGTGGTCACTCTCAACCACCGGATCGGTTTCGAGGGCTTCGGCCACGTCCCGGCGGACGGGGGGACCGACCACCCGGACAACCGGGGCCTGCTCGACCAGGTCGCCGCCCTGCACTGGGTGCGCGAGAACATCGCCGTCTTCGGCGGAGACCCCGACAACGTCACCATCGCGGGCCAGTCCTCCGGAGCCGCCTCGGTCGCCTGCCTCATGGTGATGGACCGCGCCCGCGGCCTGTTCCGCCGTGCCATCGCACACAGCCCCGCCAGCCCCTGCTACACCCGCGAGATCGCCGCCGCGACCACGCGCGAGATCGCCGCGGCCGCGGGCTGCCCGGCCACGGCTCAGGGCCTGGTCTCCGCGACTCCGCAGGCCCTGGTCGCCGCCGCCGACCAGGTGGTCGACCGCTACCGGCGCGACCCCGCCTCCGGATCCCGTCACTACGACCCCTCGCTCCACGCCCCCGTCCTCGACGGCGACGTCCTGCCCACCGACCCCCTCACGGGCATGGCGGCCGGTGCGACCCGGGACGTGGACCTGCTGGTCTGCCACACCACGGAGGAGTACTGGCTGCTCGACGCCGTCGGCAGCAGCGCGAAGGTCACCACCGACGAACAACTCGCCCGCTTCGCCGAGGACTTCGGCCTCCCCGCCGGCCTGGTGGCCGGCTACCGCGCCGCGCTGCCCCAGGCCCCGGTGCTCGACGTCTACCTCGCCGTCTACAGCGATCTGCTGTTCTGCGAGTACGGCAACCGACTCGCAGAACTCCATGCCCGGGCAGGCGGCCGGGCGTTCCTGTCCCGCTTCGACCGGCGGCGCACCGGCCCGCACGGGGTCGTGCGCGCCTGGCACTGCGCGGACGTTCCCTTCGCCTTCGGCAACCTGGACGACGAGCACCTGGCATTCCTCATCGGCGGCACACCCACCCCCGCCGACCGGGCACTGGCACGCCGCATGGTGCGCGCCTGGGCCGACTTCGCCGCCACCGGAAACCCGGGCTGGCCCCCGGTCCGCGACTCCTCCACCGAGGTCAAGGTGTGGAGCACCGACGACCACGCCGACACCGGCCAGGGCACCGGCACCAAGACCGCGGACAGGCCCGGCGCCGTCGTCCGGGCTCTCTGGACCGAGGTCGGCTTCCCGGTCCTGTGTCCGTGAACGGGGACACGTCCCGGACCCTCTCGCCCGTCCTGTCGACGGCGCCGAGGTGGTGGTCGCCGTCCGTGCGGGCGATCAGAACGAGCCGGACGGCGACCGGGCGCTCGCGGCGGCCCGGGGGCGAACGTGTCCGCCCCCGCTCATGAATCGCCCGCTTCGCCGCTGATGGCGTCCGGTTGTTCCCCCCGCTCGTTCAGCAGGGGGAACAACCGGGTGACCGCGGCCACGGCCACCGCGCCGGGCGGCCGGGCGGCGCGGCGGCGGTCCCGTTCGCGGTAGTCGGCCAGCAGGAGGCGGATGGAGGCGGCGAGTTCGGCCGTCTCCTCCGGGGTGAGGTGGACCACGGCGCTGAAGGACTCGTCGTGCCGCCACTCGGCCGGCGCCCGGTCCCGGTGGGCCAGCCAGTGCCGGTAGCTCTCGTCCTCCAGCCCGCGCGCGAGTACGTCGAACTCCTCCTGGGTCTCCCCCTCGGAGGGCTGGGAGGACTCCCAGCGCAGCCGCCAGGGCCGTGTCCGCCCGTCCTTGTGCGGTACCTCCTCGATCAGCCCGTGCCGGGCGAGCTGGCGCAGGTGGAAGGAGCAGAGCCCCGAGCTGAGGCCGAGGCGGGCGGCGGCCTGTGTGGACGTGACGGTGCCGACCTCGGCGAGCAGGTCAAGCAGGGCGATGCGCACCGGATGGTCCGGGAGCTCTTTCCGGGAGTGCTGCGGGGACCGGCCCGTGGCCACTGTTCGACGGTTCTCATCGCTCATTTTGCAAAGAGTGCTACTTTGCAAAGCGTTTGGTCAAGCTGCACCGCGGCCGACCACGGTGCTTCCCCGGTCGGCCCGGGTGTGTACGGAAGGCGTTGATGCTCCATGGCTGTTCGGTTCGGTGACACCCCGCAGGACCGTCGGGTGCGTGTGCAGGGCGAACCCGTCGATTCGTATCCGCGGCTCGCACCGGAGGTGGAACGGGGCGCGGTGCGCCGCATCACCGTCGTCGGCGAGGAGGTCCTCGGCCGCCGGTGCCAGGAGGTCACCGGGTTCGGCACGCCCGAGCTGTCCCGGCTGGTCGACGACATGTTCGCCACGAACCAAGCGGCGGAGGGCGCGGGGCTCGCCGCCAACCAGATCGACGTGGACCTGCAGTTGTTCGTCTGGGACATCACGGACGAGTGGGGTGTGCGGCACGTCGGGCACATCGCCAACCCCGTCCTGGACGAGGTGGCGGCCGAGGACCGCGAACTGGTCGAGGAGTCCGAGGGGTGCCTGTCCGTCCCCGGCCCCCACCGTGTGGTGCCCCGCCTCGACCGCGCCGTCGTCCGGGGCCGGGACAAGGACGGCAACCCGCTGGTGATCGAGGGCCGGGGCTACTTCGCCCGGTGCCTCCAGCACGAGACGGACCACCTCCACGGCCACCTCTACCTGGACCGGCTCGCCGCACGGGAACGGAGAACCGCCCTCCGCGAGATGGCCGGGGCCAAGGAAGCGGTGTTCGCCCGGCGCGCCGCCCTGGCCGCGGAGTTGGGCAAGTGACCGACGTGTGACGGCCACGGGGAACAGCGGTACGCCCGCCGCGAGGACCCGCTCGCGGCGGGCGTCGCAGGGGCGCTCGAAAATCGCGGGCGCCGAAGGGGGGCCGATGTCAGGCTGTCCGGCATGTCCGATCGCGCATTGAGTTTCGGAGCAACGGCAGCAGCGTACGAGCGTTTCCGGCCGGGGTATCCCCCGGAGCTCATCGACATGGTGATGGCCTACGCGGGTGGCCCGGTTCGGACTGCCCTGGAGATCGGTGCCGGAACGGGCAAGGCGACCCGTCTGTTCGCCCGGCGGGGGATCGCGGTCACCGCCACCGACCCCGACGCGGCCATGCTCGCCGAATTGCGCAAGCACGTGCCGACGGACGTCCGGACGGAGCGGGCCGCGTTCGAGGACCTGCGGCCGGGCGAGCGGTACGGACTCGTCTACGCTGCGGCCTCGCTGCACTGGACGGAGCCGGAGGGCCGATGGTCACGCATGGCCGCGTTGTCGGAGCCCGGTGGTGTCTTCGCGTCGTTCGGCGGGCCTCTGCGGCTGTCCGATCCGGCTGTCGAGGAGGCCGTGCGCGCGGTGCGGGCCCCGTTCCTGGAAAGCGACGAGATCCCGTCTCCCGACGGAACGCCCCCGGAGCACGCCATGCAGTGGCCGGGGACGGAGCTCCAGCAGTCCCCGTGGTTCACCGAAGTGCGGCAGTCGGTCGTCGAACGGTGCTGTGCGATGACCGCGAGCGACTACCTCGGCCACCTCTCCACCGTCTCGGCCTATCTCGTACTGCCCCCTCCGGATCGGGCAGAGCTGTTCAGCCGGATCGGGCAAGTGCTGCCCGAGGTGGTCGGGATGAACGGCGACATCACCGTCCATCTCGCGCGTCGCCGTCATGAGCAGTAGGACCTGGACCGGCCTTCATCTCCGGAAGACCGTTCGAATGGTGCTGGCAGAATCGGGGGCATGGGTTTGAACATGATCGTCGGTGTGCCCGCCCACGCCGAGGACGGCCGCACCGGGACGGCCCGCGCCGACCTCGCCGTGATCGCGGAGCTGCTGGAGCGGGCGGGAGCACAACAGTGGACCGGGCCCGGTCCGGCCGAGGTGCGGAGCGTGGATTTCGAGATGTGGGGCTACTCGGGGCTGCACGCCGTGCGTCGTCTCGCCGTGCATCTCGCGGCGGACGGGCGCCTGCCCGAGCCGCTGGACGAGGGCCGACGCGCGACCGACGATCCGCTCCTGACCGAGGTCTACCGGTCGGTCCCCGGTGATCCCCCCGGACCGTTCGACCACCTGATCCATCATTCGGACTGCGAGGGCTACTACGTTCCCGTGGACTTCGCCCGCGTCATCGTCGACGAGAAGGCACCGGGCGGCCACCTCGGTTCCTCGGTGCGGCTGCTGGCGGAAGTCCGTCGGATCGCGGAGGCCCTCGGCCTTCCCGAGGACATCGATCCGGACTCCGAAGAGGTCGTCGACGCCGCCGACGCCGAGGATCCGGACGCCGAGGGATGGCGGCGTTACGGCGTCGAATCCCATGACTGCCTGCGACTCCTCGAAGCCGCGAAGCTCTCCGTCGAGACCGGGGCGGCCATCGCCTTCGGCTGAGAGTCGCGGAGTCCCGCGGCCGGGCCGACGAGAGGCCCCGGAAGCCGGATCGCGATCGGCGGCACCGATCGCGATCCGGCTTCCGGTATTCCGGTTCCAGAGTCGCTTCGGTCGCTTCAGTCGCTCCGATCGCCCCGACTCCGGAACCCCGGACGCCGAGGCCGTACGCCGGCGCTGCACATCGGCACCGCATGCCGACCCGGTGATCCGGAGCCGGTGCCCCAAGCCCGTACGCCAACCCCGTACGTCACATGCGTCTCACGTTCGGCGTTTCGGCCACTCGATGGTGTCGTACGACGGCTCCAGTACGGCGATTGTGCGTTCGAGCCCATGGGATTCAAGGGCTCCGACGAGTCCGAAATCGAGCGCGTTCGATTCCTCCGTCGCGTCGTTGAGCCGTGCACTGCCGGACCATCCAGGTGCGGCATCGACCCCTTGGAGGGATGCGGGTGACCGTGACCGACACCTCGACCGAAAATGCGAAGACCCCTCCCCCGCCGCCGCCCGCCGCCATCACCTACGGGGGCAAACAGGGCAAGAACCCGCTGGCGGACGTGAGTTTCGGGGCCATGTGCAGTCGACTGCCCTCCGTGCTCGGGAGCACCGCCCGCATGGCCTGGGCCGTCGACAGGACCGGCGTCGTCCTGCTCCTGGCCTGCCAGCTCCTCACCGGTGTCGCCGCAGCCGTCGTCCTCACGTTCACTGCACGGGCCATGACGCACGTCCTCGGCACCGGCACCGTGTCCGAACGCCTGCACGCCGCGCTGCCCGCCCTGATCGTGGTGACGGCCGCGGCTGCCGCCGGCCGGACCAGCGGTGCCCTGGCCTCGTACGCCGACGGGCGCATCGCACCGCTGCTGCTGACGGAGGCGGACGTCGCGCTGGTCTCCGCGGTCTGCCGCGTCGAGGCCTCCGCGTACGGCGAGGACGGGTTCGCCGACCGTCAGGAGGCCGCCGAGGTCGGCGTCATCCGCACCCGGACGATGGTGCAGGACGCCCAGCGGTTCATGGCCGCGCTGATCCGGATGGTCGCCGCGAGCGGAGTCGTCACCGCACTGCACTGGACGCTGCTCCCGCTGCTCCTGCTCGCCGTCGTACCGGCCGGCATCGGTGCCGTGCTCTGCGCACGGGTCGACTACGAGATCCACTACGCCAACGTGGGCGACCGCAGCGTCCGCGGCATGATGCGCTGGTGGGCCACCCACTCCCGGCACGGCGACGAGGTCCGTGCCAACGGGATGACCGGCTACCTCGTCCACTGGTACCGCTCCCTGTCCGACCGCATCGACCGGCGGACCCTCACCGCCGCGCCCCGGATGCTCCGCATCGTCCTGGCGAGCAGCGCCCTGGGCGGCGTGTTCCTGCTGGGCACCTGGGCCACCCTCGCGTGGCTGGCCGGCACCGGCCGCGTCGCCCTTCCGGTGGCCGCCACCGCGGTGATCGCCGTCCAGACGACACTGGCCGCCCTCTCGCAGTTCGTCCTGCACGGCGCGGCGATGTTCCACACCTCGCTGTACCTCGCCGACATGCGGTCCTTCCTCGACCTGGCCGCCGAGCGCGCCCCGAAGCGCGGCGGACTCACCGTCCCCGACCGCGTCGACGAGATCCGGCTCGACGAGGTCGTGTACCGGTACCCCGGCAAGGAGGAACCCGCCGTCGACGGCGTCTCGCTCACCCTGCGCCGCGGCGAGATCCTGGCCGTCGTCGGCGAGAACGGCTCGGGCAAGTCCACCCTGGCCAGGCTCCTCACCGGCATTCTGCTCGCCGACAAGGGGCGCATCCTGTGGGACGGCACCGACCTCGCCGAGGCCGATCCCGAGTCCGTGTGGAAGCGCACCGCGCTCGTCCCGCAGAACTTCGCCTGCTGGCCCCTGCGCGCCAGGGAGAACATCACCCTCGGCCAGCCCCGGACGTTCGACGACGTGCCGGTGTGGGAGGCCGTGGACGCCGTCGGGATGCGCGACGCGATCGAGAAGCTGCCCCACCGGCTCGACACGCTCCTGGCACGCGAACTGTTCGGCGGGGTCGAGCTGTCCGGCGGCCAGTGGCAGCGGCTGGTGTGCGGCCGGGCGCTGTACCGGCGGACGCCGCTGCTGATCCTCGACGAACCGACCTCGCAGATGGACCCCCGCGGGGAGCACCGGATCTTCCTGGAGATCAGGCGCATCGCCGCCGAGCGCATGACCGTCGTCGTCACGCACCAGCTGGAGAACACGCGTCTGGCCGACCGGATCGTCGTCATGCGCGACGGCCGTGTGATCGAGCAGGGCGGGTACGAGGAACTGGCCGGTGCGGGCGGCCTGTTCGCGGAACTCCTAGCCCTGGCCAAGGACCGGTGAGGAAGGAGCACGGCTTCTCACCGGGAACGACCCCGGCCCTCCCACCGCGTGGGAGGGCCGGGGTCACGGCCGATCGGGACCGGCTTCCAGCGGGGCCGTTCGCGTCCGCAGCCATGAGGTCAGATCGCGGACGCGGGCGTCCTGTCCGGGCGGTCGGCGGCTGAGCAGGTGGTAGCCGGTGCCGTCGGGGACGAACCCGAAGGGGGCGGCGAGCCGCCCCCGCTCCAGGTCGTCGCGGACGACGGCGTACGGGGCGATCGCGACCCCGACGCCGGCCGCGGCGGCCTGGAGGGTCAGATAGAAGTGCTCCAGGGTCTGCTGCGCGGCCGGCTCCGCCGCCAGGCCGGTGATGCGCCGCCAGTCGTCCCAGGCCCGCGGCCGGGTGCCCGCATGCAGGAGGACCGCCGCCGTCACACCACCGGCCCCCGCGAGACGGGCCGCGAGGTCGGGCCGGCAGACCGGTCCGATCCGCTCGGCGAACAGGCGGGTGCCGGTGGCCTCCTCGGGGAAGGGGAAGTCGTCCCGGCGGATCGCGAGGTCGATGCCGTCCCGTTCGAAGGAGACGGGGCCGCCCCCGGCGGACAGGTGGACGGTGACGCCCGGCACGCTCGCGTTCAGGTCGGGCAGCCGGGGAATGAGCCACTGCATCAGGAGCGTGGGCTCGCACGAGAGGGTGAGCGGCCCGGCGGGGGCGCGCCGGGAGACCTGCCGGGCCGCCGCGTCGATCTGGTCGAGCGCGTCCCTGACGACGGCTGCCAGCTGGCGCGCCTCCTGGGTGGGGTGCAGGGCGCGTGACCGCCGTTCGAACAGCGATGACCCGAGGGCCCGTTCCAGGTTCTGGATCTGCCGGCTCACCGCGCCGTGCGTCACGTGCAGCTCCCGCGCCGCCGCGGTCATGCTCGCGTGCCGGACGGTCGCCTCGAAGGGCAGCAGGGTGTTGAGAGGAGGAAGGGCCGACCACCGCATCTGTGAATTTTACTCACACGAGATGTGAGAACGAATCGTTTGTCCTGCCCTTTCGGCTGCACGACCATTGATCCGGTCACGGATGGAACTGACGGGCCCACAGGGTCCACAGGGTCGACCTGGTCGGCCGGGTCCACGGGGCGGCCGGACTCGGCAGAGCCGATCGACGGAGAGGTGGGGCATGGCATCCCGCAATGGCACCGGGCCGGACATCGTCATCCTGGCGGATGACCTGACCAGCGCCGGGGACGGTGCCGCGCCGTTCCGCCGCACCGGCCACGAGGCGCGGATCCTGCTCTCCGCCCCGGCGGAGGCGTCCCGGTCCGCCCCGGGCGGACGAACGATCCCCGCCTTGGGCGTGCGGGCGATCGACCTCGGCAGCCGTCTGCTGGACGAGGAGGCGGCCGCCGCGTGCACGGAACGGGCCGCGCGCCTGTCCGCCGATGCCGCTCTGCTCCTCAAGACGGTGGACTCCACCCTGCGCGGCCATGTCGCGGCGGAGGTCCGGGCCGCGTGGGCGGGTTCGGGGCGGCGGGCCGTCATCGTCGCCCCGGCCTTTCCCGCGGAGGGCCGGGTGACGGTGGACGCGGTCCAGTACGTGCGGGGAGTGCCGGTCCACGAGAGCGACTTCGCCCGCGACCCCGTGCACCCGGTGCGGTGTTCGGACCTGACGGCGGTGTTCCCGGAGGCCGTCGTGGTCGACCCGGACCGGGTGGCCGAGCTGCCCGTACGGGTCGGTGACGGCGGCCTGATCGTCTGCTCCGCCGCCTCGGACGCCGATCTCGACCGTCTGGTGGCGGCGGTGCCGCACCTCGACGACGCGCTGTGGGTCGGCTCCCCCGGGCTGGCGGCGGCCCTGGCCCGCAGGTGCGCCCGCCTGCCCGGGGCCGGGGCCGCCGTTCCCGCGCCCGCCCCGGCCCGCAGGCCGCTCGTCGTCGTCGGCAGCGCCAACCCGGCGACCCGGCGGCAGCTGGCCGCGCTCCACGACCGGGCGGACGTCCAGGGGGTCACCGTCGGCGACGACCCGGACGCCACGGCACAAGCTCTGCGCGACCTGACGGCCCCGGTCCTCACCCTGCGGACGCCCGATGAACGCCGTACGCCGACGACGGCGCGGGCGCTCGCCCGGTCCCTGGCCACGGTCGTACGGACCCTGACCGGGGAGGGCCTCGTCGACGCGCTCGTGGTCACCGGAGGGGAGACGGCCGCGACCGTGCTCCGGTCCCTCGGCGTGACCGGCGTCGACCTGCTCGACGAACCCGAGCCCGGCGTCGCCCGCGGCACCCCGCTCGGACACCCCCGCGTCCCCGTACTGATCAAGGCGGGCGGCTTCGGCGACGACGGTCTGCTCCTGCGCCTGTGCGACCTCGTCCGGCAGCCCCTCGCCCGAGGGGGCCGCGCATGACCCCGTTGGCCGTCACCATGGGCGATCCCTGCGGAATCGGCCCGGAGATCACGCTCAGGGCCTGCGCCGACCCGCGGCGCACCGTGCCCGTCGTCGTCATCGGCGATCCACGCGTCCTCGCCCGTGCCGACGAGGTCGTCGGCACCCGGCTGACGCTCCGCCCGATCACGTCCGTCGACCGGGCGGAGCACACCCCCGGCACGGTGGACGTCATCGCCGGGAGCGACCTGCCCGACGACCTGCCCCGGGGGACGCTCGACGCCCGCGCGGGCGCGGCGGCCTTCCAGTACGTGCGCCACGGCATCCGGCTCGCCCTGAACGGCGACGTACGTGCGCTGGTGACCGCGCCGGTCAACAAGGAGGCCCTGCGCCTGGCCGGGGTCCCCCACCCCGGGCACACCGAGATGCTGGCCGATCTGTCGGGCACCACCGACTACGCGATGATGATGGCCGACGACGAGCTGCGCGTCGTCCTGGTGACCGTCCACCAGTCCCTGCGCACGGCGCTCGACGCGATCGACACCGACCGCGAACTCGGCGTCATCCGGCTCACCCACCGCACGCTCCGCCGCGACGGTCTGCTCGCCCCTCGCATCGCGGTCGCGGGCCTCAACCCGCACGCCGGGGAGAACGGCCTGTTCGGCCGTGAGGACCTGGACGTCATCGCTCCGGCGATCCGGGCCGCGCGGGACGAGGGAATCCTGGCGAGCGGGCCCTGGCCCGCCGACACCGTCTTCATGAGGGCCCGCGCCGGGGAGTTCGACGCCGTGGTCGCCCAGTACCACGACCAGGGCCTCATCCCCGTCAAGTACCTGGGGCTGGAACACGGCGTCAACATCACCATCGGACTGCCCTTCGTCCGCACCGGTGTCGACCACGGCACGGCCTTCGACATCGCGGGGACGGGGAAGGCCGACCACACCAGTCTGCTCACCGCCCTGCACCACGCCGACCGGCTGTCCTCGATGGCAACCGACCGACGTGGCTGATGTGGCCGATCCGGCTGATCTGGCCGACATGGCTGATGCGGCTGATGTACGGGGAGGTGCCGGTGGAACGGGAGGGGCCGTTCCACCGGCCTTCAGCCGTGGCAGTTCCCGGCCTTCAGCCGAGGTGATACCCGCCCCTCAGCCGCGGCGGTACCTGGCCGCCATCGCGTGGAACACCTTCTTCGGCTCCCAGCGGGTCCCGTCGAGCATGCGGACCACGCCGTAGGAACCGAGATCCGCGTCGCCCGGCCTGCTGTAACCGGCGAAGGTGAACCAGAGCGCGGTGTCCACGCCCTCCTCCTCGAAGATGTCCAGCATCTCGGTGAGGTGGCGGACCTGCTCGTCCTCGTCCGGTACCGCGTCCTGCGGGACCTGCCAGGCCGCGCCACCGCGCTCGCCCGCGCCCCGGTAGGCACAGGTCCCGTACTCGGTCACCGCGACGGGCTTGCCGTGGGCGAGGTGTCCCCGCAGCTCGGACCGGAAGGTGTCGGCGTTGTGGGTGGAACGGTAGGCGTCGATGCCGACGAGGTCGAACGGGCTCCAGTCGACGAACTCCCAGGGGGCCGCGGCATACGTGACGCGCCCGCCGAAACGGGCACGCACCGTCTCGGCGACCCGGACGAGGAAGTCGTTGAGCCGTTCCTGCACCGGTCCGAGGCCGCTCCACCACTCCATGTCGGCCTCGGCCATGGCCCGCAGGCGGTCGCCGTAGGTGTCCCCCGGGATGAAACCGCCGCAGAACGCGCTCATCTCGCAGCCCGCGACGAACACCACTTCGGCACCGCTCAGCCGCAGGTCCTCGGCCCGGCGGGCGCAGTCGGCGAAGAACGGCAGCAGCCGGTCGGCGGGGAGGTCCACGGGGAACGGGGCGAACCACACCTCCAGGCCGAGGTCCGCCGCGCAGCGGGCGGCGACGTCGAGCCGTTCGGGGTCGCGGCCGGATATGCGTACGGCATCGCAGTGCAGCTCGTCGGAGATCACAGCCATGTCGCGCCGGACCGTCCCGGGGTCGAAGACCTTGCGGGAGAGGTCCTGGCCCGGGAGGAACCCGGTGTCGTAGTTGATGCCCCGTGCGCGCATGCCATCGCTCCTTCGGGTGGGTTTGCCGGACGGCGGGTGCGTCCCGCTCGGCGAGTATCCGTGACGCCGTGGTCGTGACCGCGACGGACGCAGCCTCAGCCCTCGGCCGGAGGCGTGGGCACGGTCCCGCGCCAGTCCTCGGTGGCGTCGATGTTGGCGGTGGCGCTGCGGGCCGCCCCGGTGGTGTCGCCCGCGCGCAGGGCGGCGAGGAGCTCCTCGTGTCCCCGGTGGTCCGCGCCGTCGAATCCGTCCGCGTCCCAGTGGGCGGCGGCCGAGCGGCGCAGGGCCGGGCCGAGAGCGGTGTAGAGGTTGTCCAGCAGGGTGTTCCCGCTGCCGGTGGCGACGCCCTGATGGAAGGCGTAATCGGCCTCGACCCAGGCGTCGCGGTCGCGGTCCTGCCAGGCGGCGGCCCGTCGGGCGAGCAGTTCGCCGAGGCGGGCGAGTTCGTCGGGGCCGATGCGGGCGGCGGCCAGCCGGGCGGCCTGCGCGTCCAGGGCCTGGCGGACTTCGAGCACGTCGCCCAGTTCGCTGTCGAGGCGCTGGATGGCACCGGACAGCTCGTTGGTGGCCCGCACATAGGTGCCGTCGCCCTGCCGTGCCTGGAGGAGCCCGGCGTGGATGAGGGCACGGGTCGCCTCGCGCAGGGTGCCGCGGGCGATGCCGAGCTGTTCGATGAGCGCCGTCTCGGTCGGGATACGGTGCCCCACCGGCCACCTCCCGGAGGTGATCTCGGCGCGCAACCGCTGGATGACGTCGTCGACCAGTACCGAGCGACGGGCGGAGGCGAGAGCCACGGAAGTCCTTCCTGACGGGCGGCGTGCACGGGGCCGGCAAGTACGAGCGCAAGTACGAGCCCGGCAGCGCGGGAGACGGACGCGGGCGTTCACCACCGATCCTACCGCTAAAGATTGGACGTCAAAGGTCAGACGTTTTATGTTTTCTGGCATGCTGTCGACTCGTCGCCCCCGCCTTCCCTCCCGCTCCCACTCCCCCACCACCGCTGTCCGCCCCGTCGTCTCCCGCTCCCGGGCCGCCTGGCTGACCGCCGCCGGAATCGTGCTGATCGCCTTCAACCTGCGCCAGGCCATCAGCAGTTCCT
Organism: Streptomyces sp. NPDC006435; assembly: GCF_040612315.1. NCBI lineage: Bacteria > Bacillati > Actinomycetota > Actinomycetes > Kitasatosporales > Streptomycetaceae > Streptomyces > Streptomyces sp. NPDC006435. The sequence continues at coordinate 100,620 of NZ_JBEXPY010000021.1, read as the reverse complement.
CCGCGCTGCTGGAACAGCTCCGGGACCAGCTGGGCTTCGGCCCGCTCGTCACATCCCTCGTACCGACCCTGCCGACCCTGTGCTTCGCGGCCGTGGGCGCGACCGGCGCCGTGCTGGCCCGCCGGATGGGCACCGAACCGGCCGTTCTCCTGGCCCTGGCGGCGCTCTGCGCCGGACTCGCCGTCCGCGCCGTCCCCCAGACGTGGGCACTCCTGGCCGGTACGCTGCTGGGCTCGGCCGGACTGGCCCTGTGCAACGTCCTGCTGCCCGCAGTGGTCAAGACGCACTTCCCCGGCCGCGTCGCACTGCTGACCGGGGTGTACACGACCACGATGGCGCTCGGTTCGGCCCTCGCCGCAGCGGTGGCGGTGCCGGTCGCGGACTTCGCGGGGCAGCCCTCCCTGGGGCTGGCCGCCTGGACCCTGCCCGCCCTGTCGGCCCTCGCGGTGTGGGCGCTGCGGCCGGGTTCCTGGCGGAGCTCGGCACGGCGCGCCGACAGCGGCGCGGCCCCGGTCTCGGCCCTGGCCGTCGGGCGCACCCGGTTCGGGCTGCTCGTGACCGCGTTCTTCGCCCTGCAGTCGCTCAGCAGCTACGCGGTCATGGGATGGCTTCCGACCGTCCTGACCGACCACGGCATGAGCCCCGACCGGGCCGGTGCCATGCTGGGCCTGGCCCTGCTCGTCGGAGTGCCCTCCACGTTCGCCCTGATGCCGCTCACCCGGACCGCGCCGCGCCTGCGCCTGGCCTTCTGCGTGGTCAGCGTCTCGCTGATGGCCGGGTATCTGGGCCTGTTGAGCGCGCCCCTGGCCCTGCCCGTGCTCTGGGCCGTGCTGACCGGCCTCGGGCTGGGGGCCTTCCCCCTGGTCCTGGCCGTCATCGGCACCAGTGGCCGCAGCCCGCAGGAGACAGCGGCGCTCTCGACCTTCTCCCAGAGCACCGGCTACCTGCTGGCCTCGGCCGGCCCCTTCGGCATCGGCCTGGTGCGTTCGGTCACCGGGGCCTGGACCGTGCCGCTCGTCGTCCTGCTCGTGCTCGCCGCTCTCCAACTGCTCGTCGGACTCTGCCTGACCTCGCGGCGGGCGCTCCGCGACCGACCCAGGTGATCTTCCTTTTGCACCGGTCGGCCAGCAGGACGGGGGCGGGCGCGGCCGGCGTACAGAGTTTGCCGTGCAGAGCTTGTCGCACAGCAGTTGCCATACAACGCTTGCTGCACAGCGCTTGTCGTGCACGGGAAGGGAGACGGCATGGCCGATCACTGGGTGAAGCTGGAACTGGACATCGGCTCGTTCGATGCGGCCCGCTTCGAGGAGTATGTGACCCGGTGCCGCGCGGAAGGCATCCGGTTGGCCACCTTCGACGAACTGGGAGACACTCCGGAACACCGTCGCGCGCTGTACGAACTGAACAAGGAATGCTCCGCCGACATCCCGGAGCGCGGGGAGTTCTACTCGTTCGAGAAGTACGTCGAGCTGCGCTTCGAGGCTGCCTCGTACGACCCGCGGGGCATCGTGATCGCCATGGACGGTGACACCTGGATCGGCATGGCGGCAACGTCGGACCACGGGGATTTCGTCTTCAACGAGATGACCGGCGTACGGGCCGGTCACCGGGGCCGCGGCATCTCGATCGCCATGAAGACCTTCGGAATGGGCTTCGCCAGGAGGTCCGGAGCGGGCAGGATGCGGACTTTCCACCATCCGGCGAACGCGAACGCGATAGCCATGAACCGCAGGATGGGATTCGTGGACTCGGAGGACTGAGCCCGGTCGGGCCTCCCGGGGCGGGAGGCCCGACCTCATTTCAGAAGGCCATGCTCCGGCTCAGGACTGCGCGCGCCTGGGCAGCCGCCAGTCGGGGCGCACGAAGTGGCAGGTGTAGCCGTCCGGGTAGCGCTGGAGGTAGTCCTGGTGCTCGGGCTCGGCGTCCCAGAAGGTTCCTGCCGGAACGACCTCGGTCACCACGGTGCCCGGCCACAGCCCGGACGCGTCGACGTCCGCGATGGTCTCCTCCGCCACACGCTTCTGCTCGTCGTCGAGATAGAAGATGGCGGACCGGTAGCTGAGCCCCATGTCGTTGCCCTGCCGGTTCTTCGTGGTCGGGTCGTGGATCTGGAAGAAGTACTCCAGCATGGTCCGGTAGTCGGTCCGGGTCGGGTCGAAGGTGATCTCGATCGACTCGGCGTGGGTGCCGTGGTTGCGGTACGTCGGGTTCTCCACGTCACCGCCGCTGTAGCCCACTCGCGTGGTCAGGACGCCCGGGAACGTCCGGATCAGCTCCTGCATGCCCCAGAAGCAGCCGCCGGCCAGCAGCGCCCTTTCCTCGGTCCCGCTCATCACACATCACCCTTCATCGTCGTTCCCACAGACTCGCACGAGGGACGCGGACAGGAAAACCGCTCCTGCCCGCATCGCTCCGCGTCCACGCGAGCATTCAGCATGTCACCTCTTAAAACAGTGATGCATTCATGATAACGCAATCCGTCACCGTTCAAACCAGTGATGCCGCTGAGGGGTGCCAATCGACCGAGAGGGCGGAACCGGGGCCGAAGCCTCTCGATCGACGCCCCAGGAGCCTCTTTTTCCCGAGAAGAGCCCGCCGCCTCCAATCGCCCTTTCTCCGGAGAATCGTTCTGAGCGAAGAATCGAACTGTTCGAATGAAGCATGAAAAACGTCCCACGGGGTGTACCTCGCGCACATCACGTCGACGAGATACGCCCCGCAGGACGTTCAGGGCCGGCCGAGGCCCACCGGACACCTCTTCCGTTACGAGGTCGTCCGCTCGCGCCTGTGGGTGTTGAGGATGTCCAACATCCGGTCGAACTCTGCCTCGCCCATCTTGTGAATCAGATGCCGGGCGATGAAGGCCCCGTCGTCGTACGGCAGCGGCCGGGACGCGGAGGACGTGGACTCGCCCGAGCCCGCTTCGGTGGCGGACGTGCTGTCGGACCGTGGCTCCGGTACGGAGGACTCCCCCCGCTCCAACACGTTCTCGGTCTGTGGAGCGCGAAGCCCCTCCCCCGCTTCGGACTTGGCCGAAGCTGAAGCTGAAGCCGGAACCGAAGCCGGAACCGGAATCGGAGCCGAGGGGGTGGAGGCCGGAACGACCGGGGAGGCTGCCGGCGCGGGGGCCGGTACTGGAACCGGAGACGGGGCGGGAGCCGATTCCGGCACCGCCGCTGCTGCCGATGCCGACACTGGAGTCGCAGGTTCTGGAGTCGGGAGTTCCGAAGTCGCGAGTTCCGGAGCTTCTTCCGGGGGCAGGACCGGGGCCGGTGCGGGGGCCGGGACCGTGGCGGCCGCTGCCCGCTCCTCTTCCTTACGGGCCCGTTCCGCCTTCAGTTCCTCGAGTGCGGCTTCCTGACGATCGTGCGGCTGCTTGGCGACGGTACGCAGCAGTTCGACGGGCTCTTCACCCACGACGGCCTGAAGCTCGGGAGTCAGATTGAGCAGAGCGAGCCGCTGCGACACCCAACCCTGCGACTTACGAAGGCGCTTGGCGAGCTTGACCTGCGATCCGTGAATGGCCAGCAGCCGCTGCAGGGCCCGTGCCTCGTCCAGCGGGTCCAGGTCGTTGCGGTGGACGTTCGCGACGAGTGCGGACTCCAGGATGGCGTCGCCGTCACTCCCCTGCTCGTCGTCGACCATCACGTTCAGATGGGTGAGACCGGCTTCGCGGGCAGCGGCCAGGCGGCTGCTGCCGTCCACCACGACATGGGTCGTGTCGGGATCCAGATCGCGTTCGCGCTCGGGGTTGGCCCTGATGTAGGCATCGCGGTTCATGACCGTGATGGCCTGCTTCTGACCGTGCTCCGCGAGGCTGCCCGCAAGTTCGGCCAGGTCTCCGAGCGTGGTGCGCGGGTTGTCGGGGTTGGAGTTGATCCGGGTGACCGGAAGCCGGGTCGGCGGGGCGACCCGTTCGGTCGGTACACCGGTGGCGGCACCGATGGCGGCACGGCGCGCGCTGACCGGCCGGGCACCGCCTCCGAAACGCCCCGCTCCGAGCTGATCCGCCTTGCTCATGAGATCTCCCGGGTGAGCGCACGCATGCCTACGGCCTGCTGCGAAGTCGGCGCGTAACTCAGCAGCGGCTGCTTCATCCGCACGGCTTCCTTCTGTTCCTTGAGGTCGTTGATGAGGCCGACGACCCGTGGATCCTTTATGTCGATCCAGCCCTGGAGCGACGAGGTCGCGATGTATCCCCGGCGACCGTCGTACAGATTGACCACGATGCCCAAGTAGTCGATGTCGAGGCCCAGGTCGCCGCGGAGGTCCTCGATCTGGTTGGTGAGCAGGTCGTAGGCGTCGGCGGAACTGTCCTCGGCCTGGACGACGATGAGGGCTCCGGACTGGCCGGGCCGCTCACCGTCACGGCGTCGCCCGTAGTACGCGGCGGCATCCATGCTGAGGCCGAGGCTGGGCGGGCAGTCCACGAGGATTACGTCGTAATCGGCTTCCAGGGGCAGCAAGGCACGCTCCAGAGCCGCCTCACGGGCTCGTACCGCCGACAGCCGGACGTCGAGGAGGAAGGCGTCGTGGCAGGCGGGCAGAAGGTGCAGCCGACCGCCGAAGTGCTCCTCGTCGACGGAAACGATCAGATCCCGCAGGTCGCCCTTCGGGTCGCCCGCCATGTGGTTGGTGAGGCTGTCACCGTTCATGGCCAGGGGAGCCGCCCCCAGCTGGTTGGTCAGGTGGCACTGGGGGTCGAAGTCCACCAGGAGGACGCGGAGTCCGAGGCCGGGAAGCTTCTCGATGTCGAGCGGGTCGGCACTGCCCGCTCCCGCCGTGTCACCGTCCGCCTCACCGGCGCGCAGAGCGGTGGCCAGGGCCTTGGCGACACGGACAGGGTGCAGGGTGTTGGAGTCCTCGGCCAGGGCCTCCCCCACCCCTGCCGTGATGGCCGTCTTGCCGACGCCACCCTTCTGGTTGCACACCACGATGCGGCGAGTGATGTCGGGCCGCTTCACATCGGGAGCCGGGTTGGTGTCGAGCCAGAGCTGAACGGACTGGGCGAGCCCCTGAATGAGGGAAACCCGACGGTCCTCGGCGATGCCCCTGAACTCCTCCCACTGCGCCGGAGGAAGGAAGGTGGAGTAGGACTCGGCTCCCGCGGTGTCGACCGAAGTCGTCGCCGACGCGAGCCCGAGCCAGGCGGCGATTCCCTGCTCGACCGCGGTCTGGATCTCGATACCGAGCTGAGCGGTTCTGACCTTGAGGTTCTGCCGGAGCCATCCCGGCAGCTTGGAGACGACTTTCACTCGGTCGCTCGAGGTGGATGGCATACTCATGGCGCTACCTTACTAACGCGCTAGATCGTTTGCTGCACCGACACGTTAGTTTGCACAACTTGTTGGGGCGTCAGGGCCCGCTCCCCTATTACGCCGTAATAGCTCGGCCGGGCTCCCCTCCCCTATTACGGCGTAATAGCCGGGCAGAGCATGGGTGTCGGCAGCCTCCCCAGCCGGGTCCTAGACCCAGCCCGCCCATCCAAAAGTGAAGAGGTAGGCCCTGCGCGCCGTGTCCATGCCGCGAATGTTCCGAAGAAACATGACCGCCAGAGTGACGAGGAACAGGAGAGCGAAGGCCCCAGCCACGAGGGCTCCCGCAGCAGGTTCTACGAGCAGGCCCACAACCACACTCGCGACGATGACGATGCCCAGGCCGAAGTGCGCGTCGGGCAGATCGGTCCTGAACACTTCTCGCAACGCCTTGCGTGTTGCCCGCATGTCGGAGTCGTACCGCTCCCTCGCTGCTTCCGGATCAGCAGCGGGCCCTTCAGTCCACCGTTCCATCGTGGTCCCCCGTTCGGATGGGGCCTGGCACAGGAGCGGCTTTCCTCCGAGCCGGTACCAACAGGCCCTGACCCTGTCGAGTCGAACCTATTACGCCGTAATAGACGGGCGGAACCTATTACGGCGTAATAGGTTCCGCCCACCAACGCAGCGAACCACATGACGGCCGGCCTTCGGACTCCGGGCTTCGGGCTTCGGGCAAGGAGCGACACGAAGCTCGCAGCATCGTGGAGCGGGCAGCGAACAAGCCGAAGCAGCCCAGGGCTGCGGCCACGCGCTAACCGACTTCGGCCATGGCCACCATGGGTCTGTCGGCGTCGGCCTCTCGGCACCTTGCGTACGCGCCTCGGCGATCAAAGCCGCCATCTGCTACACATTCGCAGGCACATCGGCAGGAACACAGGTGAACTGGGCGGTCGCGATCTTCATGGCCTCCAGAGTGCCAGGCCGCCAGATCGGCACCCGCCAGAGGCACCGCCGACCGTCACAAGAGCGAGGAGCCGGCCTCGTCCGTCCGTTCCTCGTTCAGGAACTCCGTGGCGGCGGACAGTGCGAGACGTGCCCCTTCGGTGAACGAGACGGGCCGTGCCGTTCGCTGCTCCACCTTGCTCAGGGCCCGTACGGCTGCCTGGAGGTAGCGATGCAGGCTCACCATCTGGAGCGGCGTACGGCAGTTGGGCAGTACCGTCTCGATTTCCTCGAACCAGTACTCCGCATCCTCGTCCGGCACCAGCCCGTCGCGCTGGTTCAGCAGCCGGTCGGCGACAGGCACCAGCAGTTGGTGCCGCCTCTGCGCCGCCTCCTGAGCACGGCGTTCCGCAGCCTGTTCCAGGATCAGCCGACGCTCGGCTCTCAGAACGGCCTCCGGAGTACGACGTACCGGCCGGGCTTGAGGAGTCTCATCGGTGAGTTCGATGGCCTTCAGTCGCTTCGCCTTGTTGTAGGCGGCGCTCGGGGCCACCACGGCCAGGGCCGGGGCGAGCTGTGCCCATTGGGCTCCCGCGTTCCGCGCGTCCTCGACGGCTCGTGACTGGTGGACCTCCGCCTGCTCCCGGAGGAACTCCCACAGCTGTACCCGCTTCATTGCCGCGGCCTTCCGGACGTCGAGCGGCCGAGCCTGCAGAGCATGTGCCTGCTTCTCCGCGTAGAGCAGCGCACCGAAGAGTTCCTCATCGGCAGGCATGCGTTCCACCAACGGATCTTCCGCTTCCTCATGCATCCGACGGAGCTCGCCGACGATGGCCGGGGCATCCAGGGGCCCGATCCGGACAGGTGCTTTGACCAGGGGCTTTGTGGGCAGTGCCGAGCTCCGTGTGCGCTTTGCCATATGAGGATTCTGCCCTGCCGAAGATCGATTCACAGAATGTGAATCGTGTCCTGAACTGAATGCATCAACTGGCCGGAACGATCCGAGAGCTTCTCGACAGCACAGGCCTGTGCACGGATCCGTGCAGGGGACAGCCCTTGGGAGAGCAGGGATGGGGGAGTGGGGAGGGGGCATGAAGGGGACACTCGTCCGCCCCGAAGCTTCCCGCGAAGCGGCCTCCAGGAGGACCGAGTTACTCCGCCTCCGAAGAGCCGAGGGGCGGGCGGGACGAACGGGATGTGCGGGGTGCGCGGGTCGGCTCGCTCAAGGCCGCAGCATGCTCGTTACGTTCCTGGGCGGCCATGACCTCGTCGCCGTACTCGAAGGCCCAGGCGCCGAATGCGTCGATCGGACCGAGCAATGTCCGTCCCAGAGCGGTCAGCTCGTACTCGACGCGGGGCGGTGCCTCGGCGTAGGCATTGCGCGCGACCAGTCCGTTGAACTCCAGCCGCCGCAGCGTCTCGGTCAGAACCTTGGGGCTGATGCCCCCGATGCGCTCGCGCAGCTCGCCCGGGCGTCGGGGGCCGTTCCGAAGGACCCAGATCAGTACGGCGTTCCAGGTGTTGGAGAGGAGGTCGAAGGCGAGGCGGGCGCGGCAGTCGGCGAGATAGGCGTCGGTCGTCACTTACCAAATGGTGCCTGACGGGGTTTCTAGTGTCGTCCCGGAAGCGATTGAGGCAGCTGAGGAGAGGGACGGATCGATGAAGATCGGTGTGCTGGGTACCGGGAACATGGCGGACGCGCTGGCCACTCACTGGGGGAGGGCCGGACATGAAGTGCTTGTCGGAGGAAGGGACGAGCAGAAGGCCCGCCGGCTCGCGACGCGCTTGGCGAACGGCACGGGGCACGGAAGTCTGCGGGCGGCGGCCGAGTTCGGCGAGGTGGTGTTGGCCGCGTTGCCGTACGGGGTGGGGGCGGTTGTCGTCGAGGAGCTTCGGTCCGAGCTGGAGGGGAAAGTCCTGCTCGACTGTGCCAATCCGGTCGGGCCCGGTTTCTGCCTGCTGACGGAGGACGGTCCTTCAGCAGCCCTCCGTCTCGCTTCGGCGGCGCCGGGCGCGCATGTCGTCAAGGCGTTCAACCTCTGCCACGAGGACGTGTGGCGGATGACCCCACCAGTCTTCGACGGTCAGCCCCTGGCTGTTCCGGTGTGCGGGGACGATGAGGCAGCACTTGCGCGGGTGTACGAACTGGTCAGGGACACGGGCTGCGAGCCGGTGGCCGGGGGAGGGCTGGGACGAGCCGGACTGCTGGAGGCAACCGCCGCGTTGTACATCGGACTGTGGGTGGGGGAGCGGGCAGACGTAAGGGCGATCGCGCCGCCCCTGGCCTACTCCACGGGCCCCGAGACCGAGAGCATGTGAGCGTGCGGGCCGTCGCTCGGGGCTCTTTCCGGGCTCGACCTATTACGGCGTAATAGGTCGAGCCCGGATCCCGGGCCAGGGCGGACGAAGTGTGATGGAGGAGTCCGCACGTGATCGGCACCGGCGACATCGACGTCTCCCTCGGCCTGGACGTCGGCAAGGGCGAACACCACGCCACCGCCGTCACACCGGCCAGGAAGAAGGCCTTCGACAAACGCCTGCCCAACACCGAACCCGAACTCCGCAAGCTGTTCGCCAAGCCGCAGGTCGCCACGGGGTAGTGCTGGTCGTGGTCGACCAGCACTACCCCGATCGAGGCTCTTCCCTTGGCAGTCGTCCGCGACATGGGTTGCCCGGTCGCCTACCTGCCCGGATTCACGATGCGGCGGATCGCCGAACTGGAGACGATCGTCGGCTTCGATCACAGCCTCGCGGGGAAGCGACCCGGAGACCGAGGCGGCCGCGTTGATCGTCCCGAGTCTGGTCATTTCGCCGGCAGCGGTGCTCGACCAGCGGAAACTGTTGTTCGCCGTGGATCGAGGAACTGCTGGAGGCACACTCTCTTCCCAAGGTCCTGACCTCGATGCCGGGCATCGGCGTCAGGACCGGAGCCCGCATCCTGACCGAGGGCGGCGACGGCAACACCTTCCCGGCCCGGCCGATCCTGCGTCCCGGACCTGGTACGACAAGAAAACCGCGCAGGTCAAACACCACCCCCAGGCCCTGCTTTGCCTCGCCGGGCGCCGGGCCGACATCGCCGGCAAGTTGACCCGCCACCTTGACGAACTGCATAGGGGCCCGCAGGCCTGGGCCGGAGTGTGGGTGTCGACGTCACCAGACCTATTACGCCGTAATAGGTCCTTGCCTCAGAGCCTCGTCCCATGTGGGGCTGGAGATGGTCACCGCACCTCGTCTTGTCACTCCTGCCGGAGCAGACAACAGACGTAGAGTTCCTCGCCATGAGCAGTGAGACGGACAGCGACCAGTTGCATGCCATGGCCAGTACCGCTGGATACGGTGAGGCAGCGGAGGCTCTTGCCGAGCAGTACGAGAGCGTGACCTTCGACGAGGTGCATCGCGAGGTACTTCACCTGTTCCCCTTCCGGCCGGGCTTCGTACTGGACGTCGGGGCGGGCAGCGGGCGCGACGCGGCAGCGTTGGCCGCCAAGGGACACCGGGTCGTCGCCGCCGAACCCACCGCCGAACTGCGCGCGCTGGGCCGGCGTCTCCATGCCGACCAGGAAATCGAATGGGTCGACGACGCCCTTCCCGAACTTCCCGGGCTGACCGCACAGGCGCGCCGCTTCGATCTGATCCTGCTGACCGCGGTCTGGATGCATCTCGACGCACGACAGCGCGCCTCGTCCATGGCCCGGCTGGTCGGTCTGCTCGGGCGCGGGGGCCGGATGGTCCTCTCCTTGCGGCACGGCCCGGTCCCGGCGGGCCGCCGCATGTTCCCCGTCTCCGCCGAGGAAACCATCAGCCTCGCCCGGTGCCACGGCTTGGACGTCGTTCACGAAACTCGGCGTGAGGATCTGCACGAGCGCCCGGGAGTGTCGTGGACCCACCTCGGCCTCCAACTCGACGCAGGGCGGGAACTTCCCGGCATCACCACCCAGGAGCAGCCGCATACGTGCACCGGGTTGGTGATCCGTGAAACAGGAACCGAGCTTCTGGGGTGAGGCGTCACAGCTCAGCAGCAGGATGGGGAGGGCACATGGCGGAGGTTGAGGTTCCTGGGCCGGAGCCGGACTGGGAACGAGCGTTGGAATACCAGGGCGGCAAGCGAAACCCCGCCTTTCAGGCCAGCATGTGGGAGTACGCAGTGGGCTCCTTCCGACTGGTCGCCGGATTGTCACCCTCCTTGGACGCCCTCGCCGCGCGGTTGCGGTTGAGCATCGAACGGAGCTGGGAGGAGCTGGGCGCGGTGGATGTGGCGATGTTCCGCATCCAGAAGATCGACTTCGCGCTCAGTCGACTGGAGGGAAGCCCCTGCCCCGATGTCCTCGTCTGGATCAGCCGCACTCAGACCGACATCGAAGCGGCCCTCGGCATCCTGCTCGGTGCTCTCGGGGTCGGCGCAGAAGCTGTCACGTTCCGCGCCGACGGGGAAGGCGTTTTCGTCGACCTGCGGAACGACTTCCGGACCTGACACCGGGAGCTCATACTTCTTCACGGGTGAGACGTATGTCCCTCGGCGGATCGACCACTGCCACCACCCGACGGGCGCGTCCTGCACGGCTCAGGAGCAGGAGCGAACCGCATCGTCCCAGGCGCCGGGACTGCGGTAGTGGTTTTTGTGCCCCGCCGCGAGCACATGACGTAGCTCAGCAAGGTGGCGGGTGTCCGCAGGTAGATCCAGTCGATCGAGGAGGGCCAGTGCAGCGGTCGGTTCCAGGTCTCCGTAGACGTCGTGGAAGCTCGCCCGGAGCCCGTGGAAGAGAGCTGGGTGCAGGGTGGGAAGACACGCGGCGGTGCGGTATGTCGGCTCCTTCACCGACCAGGGCACCGGTCCCGAGCACTCCAGCACCCGACGGGCCCGACGGAGCAGGGCTTCCGGTCGATCGGCAACCACTCGGTCGATGTCGTTACCGAGTACTTCGGTGAAGGCTGTCGCGGAAGTGGTGTGGTCCTCGAACCAGTCCACCCACAACGAGTACGTGACGGCTTCGACGTCCCGGTCCGCCTCCAACCGTTGCCGATAGCCGTCCCACAGCGCATCGGCCGGCAAGGGGTTCTCCGCACTCTCGTTCGCGAAACGGATCTCGCAGGTGACCCAGTACTCGTCGAGGAGGTCCAGCAGCCCGAAGGCCAACTGCACCTGGTCGGCCGGAGGCAGGTCTTCGGCGAACACATCACCGGCCCAGGAATGCGCAACCTGGTTGGCCGTCAGCAGCTCGCCCGGCTCCGCAGCGCTCATCCACCCGCCGTGCACCTGGTTGATTCCCTGCTCAGCCAGCCAACGTCGCGCCGCTTCCGCAGCCGGTTTCCCCATCCGGGGAGTATGCCAGGCAGCGGTCTCCATCGGTGTGGCTCGCCCTTCGGCGTTTGAGGGACCTGCCCGGGCAGGGGAGCAGACCATGCGCTGGGGCTCTATTCGCCGAGCATCACGCTTTCGCGTGTGACGAGGCAGAAGGGGTGCCCGACGGGGTCTGCGTACACGCGATAGCCGATCGGCTTGTCCGACCCTTCGAGCAACGTGGCACCGAGGGCAAGCACCTTCGGCTCGGCGAGATCCAGGTCGTCGACCAGCACATCGATATGCGCCCGAGCAGGGCGGTCCGGGTTGCGCCACTGGGGCGGGCGGAAATCGCCGACGCGTTGGAAGGCCACGACCTCTGTACCTGTCGTGCTTCTGAGTACTACGTAGTCAGTCGTCTCCTCCACTCTCGGCAACGACAGCAGGCTCTCGTAGAAGCTCGCGAGCTCGGATGGGTCGGGGCAGTCGATGACGAGAGAGAACAGGCGTCCGATCATGTTGATCACTATGCCGGGCACAGACGTATGAGGGCTACGTACCTGATTGCTTGGACAGCCTTTCTCTCAAGCTCTCAAGCTCTCGCAGAGCGATGGTCGAGCAGGCAGGCGGAGGTGCCTCCACCTCCGCCGTACCTATTACGGCGTAATAGGTTGAGGCCGTGGATTCCCGCAGCCCGGGAAGACAGGCAACGTCCTCTGCACCACCTCTCGGGCAGGGACTGAGCTTGTTCTTTATCTTCAGGCCCAGGTCGAGCGCAGGGAGACCGCGTGTTGCTGGTGGACGACTGGATTGAGACCGGAAGCCAGGCTGCAGCTGTCCGAAGCATGGTCGAGGAATGCGGGTCCACCTGGATGGGTTGCAGCGTCATTGTGGATCAGCTCACCGATGCGCCGAAGAACGCTCTCGGTACCGTTCGAGGCTTGCTGACCGCACGAGATCTCCCACCGTGCGAATCCTGAGTTCAGCCTCTCGGCTTCGGACCGACGTCGAACTTGAGGCGAGTTTTCGCAGTTCAGAGGACACGATGGCGGCCTTCATCTGACATGTGCTCCGACCAAGGCGCACATGACCAAGGCGAAGGCCGTGAGGGTGAGTCTGCTGTCTGTTGCTGTCCGGAGGGAAGCGTTCGCGGAGGCGTCACGCTTCCGGGGCGAGTTCTATGAGTGTCTGACCGCTCGGCGTGACGAGTTGTTCGGGTTGGTGGACGCGGTGTTGTGTGCGGACGGTGCGGTGAAGTCTCCGGTGGATCTGATGCTGTTGCCTGAGCAGCGTCGTGGGCACGGAGCGATGTACGGCGGCTTGAACCATGGCCGGCTCGATGCCGGTCGGCTGCGGGCGGTGCTGGCCCTACTCCTTCGTGGCCGTGCTGGAGCCGGGCGCCACGTCCTGGACCGCGATCCTGGACGCGGTCCGGCTCGGCCCCGCGGACGACGTGACCGCGATCACCGCCGCCCAGCTGAGGGGCGTCGTCGAGCGGCTCGTCGCCGCGGGCCAGTGGCAGGCCGGGGCCCGCATATCGTGATCGTCAGCGATGCCGGCTACGACGTCACCCGCCTGGCCTGGGTCCTGCGTGACCTGTCCGTCGGGCCGGTCGGTCGGGTCCGCTCCGACCGTGTGATGCGGCCGGCCGAAGCCACCGAGAATGCACGGCGTCAACGGCCGGCCGCCCAAGCACGGCCCGGAATTTCGCTTCACCAAGCCGGAGACCCGGCCCGAGCCCGCGATCACCACGGTCACGGACACGACCAACCACGGCAAGGCCGAGACCCAGGCATGGGACCGGGTCCACCCAAGGCTCACCCACCGCTCCTCCTGGCTCGACCACGGCAGTGAACTGCCGTTGGCCGAGGGGACATTGATGCGGCTGAAGGTCGAGCATCCGTCGAAGGACAGGGATGCCCCGCCGGTGTGGTCATGGTCCTCGAAGGCCAGCGCCACCCCGGACGACGTGGACCGTCTCTGGCAGGCGTTTCTCCGCCGCTTCGATCTGGAACACACCTTCCGCTTCGCGAAGCAGACCCTGGTCTGGACACCACTCCGAAACTCCGTACTCCCGAGGCAGCGGACCGCTGGAATTCTGGTGGCCATCAGCCGGGACTCAACTGGCCGCGCACCTGGACTCTGCCACGGCCGCCGACAGGACCTGACGGATGAGCAGTGGGCGCTGGTGGAGCCGTTGCTCCGCCTGCGAGGGGAGGCCCCAAGGGCGGGCATCGGGAGATGCATCCGCGGCGGCGGATCGTCGACGCGATCTTCTACGTAGCTCGGACCGAGTGTGCCTGGCGGCAGCTGTCAAAGGACTTCGCGCCCTGGCCGACGGTGTACTGGTACTTCACGTGGTGGCACGACGACGGCACCGTCGGGCGCATTCATGACGCTCCGCGCGGCAAGGTCCGTGAAGCTGACGGACGCGACGTGGAGCCGAGCGCGGGCTTGATCGACTCGCAGTCAGTTCGCACCGCCGACACAATCTCTGCTGCCCCCAGGGGCTTCGACGCGGGCAAGAAAGTGAAGGGACGAAAGAGGTTTCATCGTCACCGACACTCTCGGCCTGCTCCTGGCTGTCCGCGTCGTCGCGGCGAACGTTCAGGACCGCGACGGTGCGAAACGGCCGTTGCTGTGGACCAGGCTCGACCACCCCAACGTCAAGAAGATCTGGGCCGACCAGGGCTTCGCCGGCCGCCTTGTCGAATGGGCCGCCGACTCACCCGACAAGGCCGGGCAACACGGCCAGGGCCCCGTCCCCTTTTAGCGGGCCGCTACCGAGCCGGGCCCGCCAGCGTACTGATGGGCAACGGAGGGCACACCTCCGGCTTCCGGGTGAGTCCCACCAGTTCCTCTGGAGGTTCGTTCCCGTCCCGGACAGCCGTGACATAAGCCTTCGCCTGCTGTGGTCCCAACAACGGAGCCTGCTTCCGGAGGTGGCGTATCGCGGCCATCGTCCCGTCAGAGTGCACGAGTTCCAGGACATCCGTGATCAGCGGATCGGGAGGTCGGACACCTTTGACCTGCTGAAGGTAGAGCTCCTCCCAGCCTTCGCCGACGAAGGTGGTGACAGGGATGTGGTGGATGCTCCCGTCTTGTCGATCCACCAGATAGGGCCCATGGCCCACCAGCATCTTTTCGGCATCACGGCTGCGGATGTACTCCACCGACTGCCAGAAGACCAGCCACCCGAGGGCGTGTTCCTCCACGTCGAGAACAGCGAGCTCGGGCAGCTGTGCCATCCATGGCGACTCCTGCCGCTCTCTCGACAGCAGAGCCTCGACCAGCTCCACGGCGCGTTCCTTGATGACCATGTCCCTCATCTTTCACCATGGCGCAACCGGGTTTCGATCCCGACCGGACCAGTCGCACATCGCCCAGATCGAGATCTCGAACGCGGTCTGAAGCTCATCGGGAAGACAGGGACTCAAGGTCCAGCCCCTGTCTCCAAAAAAAAGTCCTGCCAGGTTCAGTCCCTCCGCTTCGTGCAGCCCTGCTGGCACTCCGGCCAGGTTCTTCCGAGGGACCAAAAGGGGCCAGGGACCAGACGTGGGGGACTGAAGTGTCTGGAGTCCCTCGGTGAAAAACCTTCGGTCCCTGCATGTTTTCGCAGGTCAGAGCAGTTTAGCTTGTTCTGGCAGGGACCGTAGGGACTAAAAAGCGCAATTATGACGTAGACAAGAGATAGGGGTTCATACGTGCGGGCGCGTGTCACACATACATCAGGTGTAGCTCATAATTGCCGAGTTGAGTCCCTAGAGTCCCTGTTCTGGTCGGGTGAAAGGCTCTGACCTGCGAAAACATGCAGGGACCGAGCTCAGGGACGCAGTTTCGTCAGCCCCTGGCGTCTGGTCCCTGGACCCTGTCCGTCCCTCCGGGGCGCCGCCGGGCAGGCCTCCTGGTGTCGGGCGCGCTTGATACGGCTGGTCCCTGGGCTGCGGCCCTAGGCTGAGGGTGCCGTGCCGGCGGGCCCCCGGCCCCTCGGGTCGTCTCCCGTCGGGCTCTTCCCTGGAACGGCCGTGGGCGGGGAGGACCTGCCGTCTCCGGGGCCTGGCCGAAGAAGCACATCCCAAGCCCCAGGGACTCAAGGGACCAAGGAAACTGATAGAAACGGCACGCGGCCCGGGGTGGCCCCGTTTTCAGGATGCTGGGCCCTAGACTCTCTTCTGCACTACAGTCCCTTCGGTCCCTGACAGAGGGTCACCAGACATCCGGTGGCCCGGGAACGATTGAGCAACCGAGATGTGACGAGGACGGTCCGCGTGCCGCGCGAAGGCGAAAACCGGGAGCGTGCAGCCCCAGGCAGGTCCGTGCTCCCGCATGCGGTCGCGCGCTGGTGCGCCGCGAGGGGCTGGCCCGTCCACCCCCTCGCGCCGGGACGGAAGACTCCCGCGGGCAACTGTCCCCACTGCCGGGCCCACCGGCATGAGCCGTCCACCTGCTCGTGCCTGCCCGCAGGACGGCCCTGCCACGGCTTCCACGCGGCGACGACCGACCCCCGGCGCATCGACAGATGGTGGTCCGACACCCCCGCGGCCGGGGTCGGAGTGGCCTGTGGGCCCGCTGATCTGATCGTGATCGACATCGATGCCCACCAGGCCCCGGTCGCCGACCGGTCGCGACTGCTGCCGGGCATCCCGATCCCCGAGCAGGTGAGCCTCGACGGGCTGGCCTCCGGCTTCGACACGCTGGCGCTGCTGGCTGCTCTCCGAGGCGCGCCCGATCCGGCCGAGGACACCACCACTCTCCGGGTCCGTACGCCTTCCGGGGGGCTGCACATCTGGTACCGGAACCCCGACCCCTCGACCCGGTTCCGGTGCTCGACGGGCTCGGGCCGGAACGCCGCGCTGGCCTGGCAGGTCGACGTACGGGCCGACGGCGGTTACATCGTCGCCCCGAGCACCCGCGTCCCCCAGGGCTCCTACCGGGCCGAGGGGACCGCCAGGACCCCTGCGGACCTCCCCGACTGGCTCAGGGACGAACTCGCCCGTACAGGGCACGTCGTGACGCCTCAGAAGCCCCAGGACCTGCCGCCCGCCCCCGAGGTCCGGAAAAGCACAGAACGGCCCGCACACGGCCGCCGAGCGGCTTCGGCCGAGCACGTCCTGGATCCGTTGATCGCGGAGGTCGCCGGATGCGCGGCCGCGTCGGAGGGCACCGCGTTCTCCGAGAAGCTCAACCGGGCCGCCTACACGGCCGGTGGTCTGGCCGCGGCGGGCCACCTGGAACTGCCCGACGTCCGGGACCGGCTCGTCCGGGTCGCCCACTACGCCAGGCCCTGGCAGCAGGCCAGGAACGAGACGATCGTCGACGACGCGCTCGCCGTAGGGTCCGCCCGCCCGCTCCATCTCAGGGGACGTTCATGAGCAGCGCCGAGAGCTCGCCGCGCTTCGACCCGCAGGCCGCAGCTCAGCAGATGCTCGACCTTCTGGGCACCGAACAGTCTGCTCCCTCCCTGCTGCCCGCCCAGTACGCGGCCATGATCGCGTCTCCCGTCCCCGGTCCGGAGCCCACCCCGGCTCCCGTTTCCGCCCCTGGACCGGGAGCCGGCCCGGCCGGGACCCCGTTGCCCCCGTCGCTGTCGGACCGGGGCAACGCACGGCTCTTCGTGCAGCTGCACCGCGACCAGTTCCGCCACGTGGAGGGACTGGGCTGGTTCGTCTGGGACGGCTACCGCTGGAAGCGCGGCGGAGGGGAGAAGGCCGCGCTGTGGGCCGCGGGCGAGATGGCCGAGGACATGCCCGACACCGACGCGCGCGGTGTGTTCAGCAACCGCGAGATCGCCCAGCACAAGCGCCGCACCCTGTCCACCACCGGCATGAAGGCCCTCCTCACCCAGGCCAAGGCGTCGCCGGACCTCTCCGTGGACCCGGACTGCCTGGACGGGGACCCCTACGCCCTGTGCACCCCCGCGGGCGTGGTCGACCTGAACAACGGCCACCTGCGCAAGGCCGATCCGACCCTGGACCTCCACTCCCGGGCCACCAGCGTCGCCCCGCAGCGCATGGAGACCCCCCGCTGGCACCGCTTCCTCACCGACACCTTCGGCGACGACGCCGAAGGCCGGGAGATGATCGACTTCCTGCACCTGCTGCTCGGCCACTCCATCACCGGCGACGTGGGCGCGCAGGTGCTGCCCTTCCTGCACGGCGAGGGCAAGAACGGCAAGTCCGTCCTGCTCGACATCATGATCCAGATCCTCGGCGACTACGCGGACGCCGCCCCTCCGGGCTTCCTCATGGACCGCGGCGCCTTCTCCGAACACTCCACGGAGCTGACCGAACTGCACGGCCGCCGCCTGATCGTGTGCAGCGAGCTGAAGCCGAACGACAAGTTCGACGAGGCCCGCGTCCGCCTCCTGACCGGCGGCGACAAGATCAAGGCGCGCCGCATGCGGCAGGACTACTTCTCCTTCACGCCCACCCACCACCTGTGGCTGCTGGGCAACCACCGCCCCGAGGTCTCCACGGGCGGCTTCGCCTTCTGGCGTCGCATCCGCCTGCTGCCCTTCACCCGGACGGTGCCCGCCGAACGCAGGATCGACAACCTCGCCTTCGAACTGGTCCGGGACGAGGGACCGGGCATCCTGCAGTGGCTGATCGAGGGGGCGCAGCGGTACCTCGCCACCCGGGACCCCCTCGAAGGCCCCGATCGGGTACGCATCGCCACGACCGCCTACGCCACCACCGAGGACCACATCGGGCGCTTCCTCGCGGAGTGCTGCACGCGCGACGGCGACCGTGCGCGAGACCTGCGGGTGGAACAGGGACTGCTGTACACCGAGTACAGCTCCTGGTGCCACGCGGGCGAGGGGATCAGGCCCGCGACGCCCCGGGCCTTCGCCAACCGGGTTCGCCAGGAGGTCGGTGTGGCCTCGCCGGCCGACATGATCAAGTCCAACGGGCGGAAGTACTACCCGGGCATCGCGCTGCTGGAGCACGCGTGAGGCCCCGCCGGGACCGCCACCGTCCCCACCACGCGGCCTACACCGTTCCCGGTAAGCGTTCTACGATGAATGCCGGGCCCCGTACACGGCGGCTCCCACAGGACGGTCCGCCACTGCCCGAAGCGCGGGCCGGAGCACCACGCACACAATGCCGGGCCGCATCCCCCTCCCCAGGGGGCACCCGGACGAAGGAGGGGCTGCAGCCATGAGCTCGCTGTTGACCGAGAGCGACCTCATCCACGAGGCAGAGGTGGTGTGGCTGGAGAACCCCGACGAGCTGGACTACGTGCGTCAGGCACTGGACAAGACCAGGCGTCGCAACACCAAGCCGCCCTACGCCAGGGACGGCCGCATGGTGGGGTACGCACTCCTCGACGACCAGGCGTCCCCGGACCCGGACAGCGGCCTGTACAAGCGCCGGGTCTTCTTCCTGCTGCCGCACGACCGCGACAGCCTGCCCGACGGGCTCTACCGCGAGGGCGCGCCGGGGGAGGCCGTGGACCCCCGGACCATCGCGCCGAAGAAGCCCGGGGCGAAAACCCCCCGCTCCCAGTGCGGTTCCGAGGCCATAGCGACGTCCGCGCCGTGACCCGCCGCCCGGACGCCGGAGGCGGCGTCCGCGTCCCGGACACCGCCCGGGGCCGTCCGGCGACACAGGATTCCTGAGATCCGTCCTGCGTCCATGCGACGGAGGGGACGAGGCGGGAGAGGGGTCCCCGGGCAGGTCAGCGGGTGGCCGCGGTCTTCTTGCGGGCGCGGTAGGCGGCGGCCTTGATCTTGTTCCCGCAGGACTCCATCCCGCACCACTGCCGCCGCATGCCCCGGGAACGGTCGATGTAGACACGGGTGCACTCGGGATTGCCGCACTCCTTGAGCAGGGGGACGTCCGCCCCGCTCAGGACCTCGACCGCCAGGCGGGCCACGGTGGCCAGGGCCTCGTCCGGCGTCGCCTCCGTCCAGCGCCCCGACGGGGTGAGCTGCGGGGCGGCCGTCGGCTTGCGTGCCGCGCCGTTCAGCACCTCCAGCGCCTCGTCCGCGTACTCCTCACCGAGGCGACGGGCCGTGATCAGCTGGTAGACGGCCTCCCGCACGGCCTTCGCGCGCTCGACGTCGGCCTCCCCGCAGGGGGAGACCGCGTCGACGATGCCGGACTCCAGATACCATGCGTCCAGCCTGTCCGGCGTCACGAACATCTCGAACCGCGTCGAGCGCCGCGCCCTGAGCGTCGCGGCGAAGTCGAGGGCCGGATTTCCGCATACGAAGACATGGTCCAGGTTCACATCACCATTTTGGCAGGTGACGAATGGGCCTGCAAGGCTTCGTCCGCCCGGCCCGGGGCCGCGGAGAGCCGGAGTTCGCGGCCCTGCCAGCGCCTGCGCAGCCAGCGGTCGTGACTGGCCAGGACGATCGCCCCGGGCCCGGGGCCCAGAGCGTCCTCCAGTTCGTCGCACAGCCGCGGGGACAGATGGTTCGTGGGCTCGTCGAGCAGCAGCAGTTCCGGCGGGCGCGCCACCAGGAGCGCCAGCGCGAGCCGACGGCGCTGGCCCACCGACAGCAGGCCGACCGGCTTGCCGAGGTCCGTCTCGTGCATCAGCCCCAGCGATTTCAGCGGAACGGCCTCCGCCCGTTCCGCACCGAGCGAGAGCTCGTAGGTGTCGCGCACGGTCCGGTCGGGTCGCTCGAACACGGTGTCCTGGGTCAGCAGCCCCACGGTCGTTCCCTGCCGTCGCCGTACGTCGCCCTCGGCCGCGAGCCGCCCGGCGAGCACCGACAGGAGCGTCGACTTGCCCGTGCCGTTGCCTCCCGTGACGAGGAGGCGTTCGGCGGTGAGCACGTCCAGGCGCCCGACGGACAGCCTGCCCGGCACGTTCACCCCGCGCAGGGAGACGAGGGCGTCGCCCATCGAGGCCTCGGACGCATGAGACACCTCGGGCACGTCAGACGCCTCGGGCGGGTCGGACACCTCGGGCACATCAGATGCCTCGGACGCCTCGGACGCCTCGGACGTCTTGGACACCTCGGACGTCCCGGACGCCTCCGGTTCCGGTGCCCGCTCCTCGGCGAGCGCGGTGACGTGGAAGCGCAGTGGCTGCGGCGGCTCGCCCACCTGCGTGTGCTCCAGCCCGTCCAGCCTGCGGGAGGCGTTGCGCACCCGCCGCGAGATCTGGCTCTGCACCCGGCCGCCCCGGTGGCCGTACCCCATCTTCTCGTTGTCAGTGCGTCCCCGGTCCGGTGCGACCCGGCGCGCAGTCACACCGACCGAGCGGCGCAGCGCCGCCAACTCCTCCTGCTCCTCGGCGTACCGCCGTTCCCAGCGCTCCCGTTCCGCCCGTTTCTCGGACTGGTAGGCGCTGTAGTTGCCGCCGTAGCGAACAGGACCGTCCACGGCCGGGTCGAGGTCGATCAGATCCGTGCAGACGGCGTCGAGGAAAGCCCGGTCGTGGGCGGCCACCACCACGACGCCGGGCAGGCCGCGCACCTGCTCCTCCAGGAACGCGGCAGCCCCGTCGTCGAGGTGGTTGGTCGGCTCGTCCAGCAGGAGCGCCGACGGGCGGCGGACCAGCAGGGCGGCCAGTGCGAGGCGCCCGCGCTGCCCGCCGGACAGGGAGCCGAGGGCCCGGTCGTGCCGGAACGCACCGAGGCCCAGTCCGTCGAGCACGATCGCGGCACGCCGGTCGGCGTCCCAGGACTCCCGCTCCTGGGCCTGTTCGAGCCGACGGCCGTACAGGTCGAACAGTTCGGCACAGTCGGGGGAGTCCTGCGGGACACGGGCCAGCTGTTCGGTGAGGCGGTCGAGCTCGGCCAGGTCGTCGCGGGCCTCGCGCAGGGCGTCGTCCAGCACGTCGGCGATCGTCGACGTGGCGTCGAACGGCATCTCCTGGTGAAGGAAGCCCAGGTCGGCCGGGCGCGTGATGCTTCCGGCATCGGGTTCGTCCACTCCGGCGAGCAGCCGCAGCAGGGTCGACTTGCCGACACCGTTCTCCCCGATCAGTCCGATGCGGTGGCCGGGGGAGGCGGTGAGGGAGACGCCGTCGAGCACTCGCCGGGTGCCGAGGGTGCGGATGACGTCATGGGCGAGCAGGGCGGGTCGGGGCATGGTGGTTCCACCTGACGTGATGTGGTGTTCGGCCCGCGGGGTGACACACCTCGGCGCGGGCCCGGTCGACACATCGGCGGGTCACACCTCGGGCGCCCCCGTCTCCTTCAGTTCGCCGCCGGCCAGCCGGAGCCACCGGTTCACCCCGATCCGGGAGAGGAACCGTTCGTCGTGGCTGACCACCACGAACGCCCCCTGGTAGGAGCCGAGCGCACCCTCCAGCTGACCGGCGCTGACCAGGTCGAGGTTGTTCGTCGGCTCGTCGAGGAGCAGCAGCTGCGGGGCCGGTTCGGCGCACAGGACGCAGGCCAGGGTGGCGCGCAGCCGCTCGCCGCCGGACAGCACGCTCACCGGGAGGTGGGCCCGGGGGCCGCGGAAGAGGAAGCGGGCGAGCAGGTTCATCCGCTCCGCCTCCGGCCTGTTCGGGGCGAACGCGGTGAAGTTCTCGGCGACGGTGCGGTCGGGGTCCAGCAGGTCGAGCCGTTGCGAGAGGTAGGCGATCCGGCCGTCGGCCCGCTTGATCTGTCCGCCGTCCAGGTCGAGGTCGCCGTTGAGTAGCCGCAGCAGCGTGGTCTTCCCGGCCCCGTTGGGTCCGGTCAGCGCGATGCGTTCGGGGCCCCGGATCGTGAGGTCCACCCCCGCCGCGGCGAACAGGGGCCGTCCGCCATGGCTGACCTGCATCTGTTCGCCGAGGACGAGCGTGCGTCCGGCGGGCACCCCGGTGTCCGGCAGGTCCAGGGTGATGCGCTGCTCGTCGCGCAGGGCCCGCCCCGCCTCGTCCAGCCGGGCCTTGGCCTCGCCGACCCGGGAGGCGTGCATCTGACCCGCCCGGCCCGCGGACTCCTGGGCGCCGCGCTTCATGTTTCCGGCGAAGATGCGCGGCAGCCCCGCGCTCTTGAGGTTGCGGGCGGCGTTGCTCGCCCGGCGCTCGGCGCGTTCGCGGGCCTGCTGCATCTCCCGCTTCTCCCGCTTCAGCTCCTGCTCGGCGTTGCGGACGTTCTTCTCGGCGACCTCCTGCTCGGCCCGTACCGCCTCTTCGTACTCGGTGAAGTTGCCGCCGTAGAAGCGGAGTTCGCCGCGTTCGAGCTCCGCGATGCGTTCCATGCGGTCGAGCAGGGCCCGGTCGTGGCTGACCAGCAGGAGACAGCCGCCGAAGTCCTCCAGCACGTCGTAGAGCTTGTGGCGGGCGTCGAGGTCGAGGTTGTTCGTCGGCTCGTCGAGCAGCAGCACGTCGGGCCGCTTCAGCAGCTGGGCCGCCAGGCCGAGCGAGACGATCTGACCGCCGCTGAGCGTGCTCAGGCTCCGGTCCAGAGCGAGGCCGGCGAGACCGAGCCGGTCGAGCTGGGCGCGGGTGCGCTCCTCGATGTCCCAGTCGTCACCGATGGTCGTGAAGTGTTCCTCGGCGACGTCGCCGGACTCCACGGCGTCCAGGGCCCGGATCACCGCGGCGATGCCCAGGACCTCGGCCACCGTGAGGTCGCCGGTCAGGGGGAGGTTCTGCGGGAGGTAGCCGAGCGTGCCGCCCACGGACACGGACCCGGTGCCGGGCCGCAGCTCACCGGCGATCAGTTTGAGCAGGGTGCTCTTCCCGGAGCCGTTGGGCGCGACCAGGCCGGTGCGGCCGCTGCCCAGGGTGAAGGACAGCTCTTCGAACACCGGGGTGTCGTCGGGCCAGGCGAAGGAGAGGTTCGAGCAGATGACGGAGGCGTCGGACATGGAGAGACCTCGGGTGAAGAAACGGGTCGGCTCATGGGCCGGTACCCGAAACGGACTGAGGGGACGACGAAACGGGCCACGACGGCGGCGCTCCTGGGCACCTGCCGATGGCCTGTCGGGTCGGGGTATCACCCCGAGATGTCGTCTTCACCCACCATGTCCGGCTCTCCTTCGTTGCACGCGTTGCGAACATTGCACGACCAACGCCTGTCGAGCCTAACAGCAGGGCTTCGGAGAGGCTCCTGATTTATGGGCTGCTGATTCGTGGGCTCATGGATTCAGGGGTCCGTCACGGCGTCTGTGACGGGGGTCTGTCACGGAAGTCTGTGACGAGGGCTGTCAGGGGGCTGTGCGGGGTCGGTCGAGCGCATTCCCTACTGGGCGTCCGACGGCCGCGCGGAGGGCCTGCACACCCTGGGGCCGGACGGGAGCCGGTTCCGCGACGCCGACGAGGCGTGGGTACCGGTGATCACACCGGACGGCCCCGGAGTGCTGCTCTGGGCCGACTCGGACTGAACGCGGCGATCGGCTGCCCGCCACGGGGCGGACAGCCGGCGTCTTCGGGGCGGGGCTACAGACCGAGGTCCGCGGCCCAGCAGGAGAAGGACATCCACGAGCTCTCCGGGTCGTACGTGTCCTTCGTGGACCTCTCCGGGGAAGCGGGCCTCACCTCGACCATGTCCTCGTAGGAGATGCGCTCGGGCAGCTTGCCGAACCTCTCGTGCCGGGCTGCCGCGGCCTGGTCCGTCGTCGTGCTGTCGGTGTTCACAGTCAACCTCCGCTCCGTGGGTGGCGGATCGCGCCGTCTGCTTGTGAGTACGAGGCTCGCACTCCGTGCGTCACCTGTCAAGCCGGTGACGGGCGAGGTGGCCTCAGAGGTGGTCCGCGTCGATCGTGGCCCGCACGAAGTCGGCCGGCGCCTCCTGCGGAAGGTTGTGGCCGATGCCCTTCAGGACGCGGTGGTCGTAGGCGCCCGTGAACCTGTCCCGGTACGACGTGTCGCCGTCCGGCGCGGTGAAGGGGTCGTGCTCGGCGTCGAGGGTGATGGTGGGCACCTCGATGGGCGGGCGCGCGGCGAGCTGCTTCTCGTAATGGTCGTAGCGGCGTTCACCGTCGGCGAGGCCCAGCCGCCAGCGGTAGTTGTGGATCACGACGGCGGCGTAGTCGGGGTTCTCGAAGGCCCGCGCCGTGCGCTCGAAGGTGGCGTCGTCGAAGTCCCAGGTGGGGGAGACGGTGTCCCAGACGAGGCGGGTGAGGGCGTGGCGGTCGGCGGGGGTCTCCATGGCGGTGCGACCGCGTTCGGTGGCGAAGTAGTACTGGTACCACCAGGCGTGCTCGGCCTTCGCGGGCAGCGGCCGCTTCTGGGCCTCCCGGTCGGTGATGAGGTAACCGCTCACCGACACCAGCGCCTTGACGCGTTCGGGCCACAGGGCGGCGACGATGTCGGCGGTGCGGGACCCCCAGTCGAAACCGGCCAGCACGGCCTTCTCGATCCTGAGGGCGTCCATCAGGGCGAGGACGTCGAGGGCGATCGCCGACTGCTGGGCGTTGCGGGACGTCCGTGCGGACAGGAAGCGCGTCGTGCCGTGGCCGCGGAGGTGGGGAACGATCACTCGGTAGCCCTTTGTCGCCAGCAGGGGTGCTACGTCGGCGAAGCTGTGGATGTCGTAGGGCCAGCCGTGCAGACAGATGACCACGGGGCCGTGGGCGGGGCCGACCTCGGCGTAGCCGACGTTCAGCAGACCGGCCCTGACCTGCTTCGTCCTGGTGAAGGACGGGTGGATGCCGGGGGAGGGCGAAGGCTCCGTCGGCGGTGTCGCGGCGGAGGCCGTCGTGAGCCCCCGCGGGCCCGTCAGGGAGACGGCGGCTGCTCCGGTGCCCAGTCCCAGGGCCTTGCTGAAGGTGCGCCTGTCGAACATGTGAAGCTCTCCATACGTTTCGGTGCGACGTTTCGGTGCGCGGAGCTACGTGTCGAGAGAGGTGTGAGAGGTGTGAGAGGTGCGGAAGGGGTGCGGGGCGCGGGGACGCGTGTCGCGCGGTGGGCACGCGTGTCATGTGCCCGATCCCCGTGCCCGGCCCCGTTCGCGGCGTCGCGGCGGATCGTGTGCGTAACGACCCTCGCACTCCGTGCGTCACCTGTCAAACAGGTGACGATTTCCTGTGCAGGTGCTCGGCACGGTGAACGCGCGCTGGATTGAATGGAAGTTGTCGGGCCGGGACGCCGAGGGGACCACGCATTTTCGACGG
Source organism: Streptomyces sp. NPDC006435 (assembly GCF_040612315.1). Lineage (NCBI taxonomy): Bacteria > Bacillati > Actinomycetota > Actinomycetes > Kitasatosporales > Streptomycetaceae > Streptomyces > Streptomyces sp. NPDC006435. The sequence continues at coordinate 75,133 of NZ_JBEXPY010000021.1, read as the reverse complement.
GAACGACGACGGCTTCGGGAACGGGCACCGACGCGGGGGTCCGGATGAGGTGCGGGTACGGGTGTGGGTGCTGCGGGTTCCGGTGGCGACGGCTGCCGGGCAGTCCTCCGCGACCGATGCGTCGGTGCTGGACGAGGAGGAGCGGCGGCGCATGGCCGCTTTCGCCCAAGACGAGGACCGCGTGCGCTACGCCTTCGCCCGTACGGCGCTCCGTACGATTTTGTCCGCGCGGACCGGTACGGCCCCCACGCCCTCCAGTTCGCCCGTGACCCCTGTCCTTGCTGCGACGGGCCGCACGGGCGTCCCGTGCTCACTGCCGCGGCGGCGGAGCGGCTCGCGGGGATGCTGCAATCCGGCGGAGCCCGCGGAGGACCTGGCCGTGCCCCTGGAGGGGCGCCCGACGGTCTTCGCCAGGCTGTGGGTCCGCAAGGAGGCGTACCTCAAGGGGCCGGGCACGGGTTTCGGCCGTGACATCGCGGCGGACGACGTCCGGGGCGACCTCCCCGGCTGGTGCGTCACCGACCTCCCGGCAGGCCCCGGTCACGCCGCCGTCGCGGCGGGCTCCGCGCGGGACTGCACGGTCGTCCGCGTCCACCGCACCCTTCCGGAGCTGTGAACCCGCCCCCCGGCTCGTGCTGTTCGTCCGCCTCGTCCCGTACAGGGCCTCCTTCCGGACCGGTTCGGCTTGACCTTGACACGTTGACAAGGTCTTCACTGTGGCCGAGGAGGTGGTCCCGATGATCATGCCGAAAGAGGACACGAACACGATGCGAGCGCTCCGGGCACTGGAGAACGACAGCTCGTCGACCCGGTTGAAGGCGGCGCTGGCGGTCGGCACGCACCCGGACCCGGGGTTCATCGGCAAGCTCGTCGAGCGATGCGCGATCGAGCCCGAGTTCTACGTACGCGAGATGCTGACGTGGGCACTCACCCGTCACGCGGCGTCGATGACGGTCCCGGTGCTCCTCGACGAAGTCCGGGCGGGGGGCGCGCAGGCACGGAGCCAGGCGTTGCACACGCTGTCCAAGATCGGGGACCGGCAGGCGTGGCCGGTGATCACGCCGGCGCTGCTGGCCGACGCCGACGACGAGGTGGCCCGGAGCGCCTGGCGGGCGGCGGTCGTGCTCGTACCCGAAGGTGAGGAGCACGAGCTGGCCGTAGTGTTGGCGACGCAGCTCGGGCGCGGCGAACGCGAGACGCAGCTGAGTCTCAGCCGGGCGCTGATCGCGCTCGGGGAGGTGATGCTGCCGGTCCTGGGTGCGGCGACCGAGGACCCCGAACCCCGCGTGCGCGCGCACGCGATGGCCACGGAGCGGCTGTGGCGCGACCCGGATGCCGGATTCGAGTTCGCGATCGAGGAGGCGAAGCGCGTCGTGGCCCTCGGTGGGGGCGATCGGGAGGAGGAGCGGTAGGCAGTGTTGATCGGTGACGTCGCACGACGGGCCGGGGTCAGCGCCCGCATGCTCAGGCATTACGAATCGCTCGGCCTGGTGCGGCCGACGGGCCGTACCGATTCCGGCTACCGGGAGTACTCCGGCGAGGACATCCGGCGGATCTTCCACATCGAGAGCCTGCGGTCGTTGGGTTTGTCGCTGCGTGAGGTCGGGCGCGCGCTCGACGACCCCGGATTCGCGCCCGCGGAACTGGTCGACGGCCTCATCCGGCAGACGCGGGAACGGCTCGCGGCGGAGACGGAACTGCTCACGCGACTGCGCCGGATCGACGCCGCGGAACCCGCCGACTGGGAGGACGTCCTCCAGACCGTGGCCCTCCTCCAGGCGCTGGGGTCGAAGAGCGCGGGGGCGCGGCAGCGCGCGGCCTTGTCCGCGGCCGATGAGGTGCCCGTACCGGTGGAAGCACTGGTCGAGGCCGTGCTCGACGAGTCGGACCCGAACGTCGCCGGAGCCCTCCGCTGGGCTCTGGCGCAATCGGGCGAGGACGGGGCGGCGCTGCTGGCGGAGGGCCTCGGCTCGCCCTCGGCCGAGGTGCGGAAGCGTGCCGTCCAGTCCATCGCCGAACTCCCGGACGACGGGACGACCGCGCTGCTGCGCGACGCCCTCACGAACTCCGACGCCGTGGTCCGCGGGTACGCGGCTCTGGCGCTCGGGGCGCGCGGTGCGGCCGACGTGGTGCCGACGCTCATCGACATGATCGTCGAGGAGCGGAACGACGTCGACGCGGCCGACGTGCTGAGCGCGCTGGCGGGTGACCCCGCGGTGGCGGACCGGATCGCCACCGGGCTCCTCGACCGCCTCGCCCACGACACCATGGGATCGTCCGCACGCCGACGGCTGACCCAGGCGCTCGCGGACATCCCGGGGGACCTGACGGCAGGTGCGCTCGTGGATCTGTCGCACGACGAGGACCGTGCCGTCGCGCTCACCGCGACGTACATCCTCAAGCTGCGCGAGACGCGATAGCGGACCTTTCCGGGGCTTGAGCGGGGCCGTTTCCGCGGCAGTGCTGAGGCTGAAGCGGAGGTGGAGATGGGGGCTGAAGCGGAGGCCGAGGTTGAGGCAGAGACAGAGACAGAGACAGAGACAGAGGCGCGGGCGGGGCAGGCACGGAAAAGGCAGCGGCCCGGCGTGATGCCGGGCCGCTGCCTCGTGGGTCGTTCTCCGTCGGTCCACTCGGCGACGTAGGTGCAGCCGCTCCGGGCGAACACCTGGAGTTCCCGGTCGTCCTCGACGACGGTCTCGTCGGTCGGCTCGAAGTGCTCGTACCGGTTGCCCGAAAGTACTTTCACCTTGGAGTTCCTGTCCGCGACGTAGCGCACGCGGTCCTTCTCGTGGATGAGGAAGGCAGGGCCACGACTGCCGTCTCCTTCGGCGCAGGTGCGGATTGTTCGGAAGTCCTCGGTGCTTCGGCCTGGCAGTAGGGGGTGCTTCGCTGCGCGCAGGATCGGCGGTCGCTCTAAAGCCTTCAAAGCACCCAAAGCGTCCAAAGTGTTCAGGGGGTGTTCCGGTCGGCCGGCCCAGCTGCCGCCGCGGCGCCGACGGCCGGGGTGTGAGCGGTGGGCGTGACCGGGGCCGGGGTGGTGGCGGTGGCGGGTGTGCGGGGCTTGGTGTGGTTGCGGATCAGGAGGCAGACGAGCAGACCGGCCACCAGGACCGCGATGGGCAGGGCCACCGTGCTGTGCAGTGTGGCGAGGAAGGCGGTGGAGTAGCTCTGGCCGACCGAGAGCCCGGCGGAGAGCTGTCCCTGTACGAGGGCGCCGACCGCGGCGGCACCGATGACCGAACCGATCTGGCGGACGGTGTTGTTGACGCCGGAGGCGGCACCGGCGAGTCGGGGCGGCACGTTGCGCATGGCCTCGGTGGACATCGGGGCGACGATGCATCCGACGCCGAGCCCGGTGAGCAGGGTGGCGGGGACGAAGGCGTACCAGGAGGTCGCGGGGCCCGCGATCAGGGCGATGGCGAGGATGCCGGACGCGTACAGGGCCAGGCCGGTGATCAGCAGGTACTTGCCGCCGATCCGGTCGGACATTCGCCCGGCGAACGGGCCGAGGGCCATCGACACCAGGGAGGACGGGGCCAGCACCAGGCCCGCCTTCATCGCGCTCATGTGCAGGACGGACTGGAGGTAGAGGTTGAAGGGCAGCACCAGCCCCAGCATGGCGATCGAGACGAGTCCGACCAGCACGGTCATCACGGTGAAGTTGCGGTCCTCGAAGAGTGCGAAGGGGACGAGCGGCTCGCGGTCCTGCCGACCGCGCTGGTGCAGCAGGAACCCGACGGCCAGGGCCGCGGCCGCGGCGAGCAGCGCCCAGATGCCCGGACCCCAGTGGTAGCGCTCGCCCTCCTGGAGACCGAACGCCAGGCAGAACAGGGTGGCGGTGGCGAGGAGGACGCCCACCAGGTCGAAGCGGTGGGTACGGGCGGGGCGGATGTCGGGGACGACCAGGAACGTGAGGACGAGCGCGGCGATCCCGATCGGCACGTTCACCAGGAAGATCCAGCGCCAGCCCACGGCCGAGACCAGCATGCCCCCGAGGGTCGGCCCGGACAGGGTGGCCAGGCCCGCGACCGTGCCCCAGATGCCCAGTGCGGAGCCGCGTCGTGAAGCCGGGAAGACGGACACGATCAGGGTCATCGTCTGCGGTACGAGGAGGGCGGCGCCCAGCCCCTGCACTCCGCGGGCGGCAATCAGGGCCGCCGCGTTCGGGGCGAATCCGCAGGCGATGCTCGCCAGGGTGAAGACGACCAGGCCCGCGGCGAACAGATTGCGCGGGCCGCGCATGTCGCCGAGCCGGCTCGCGGTGATCAGCAGTACGGAGAGCGCCAGCGCGTAGGCGCTCACCACCCACAGGGTCTGGTCGAGCGAGGCTCCCAGGCCGTTGATCATGTCGGGGATCGCGATGTTCACGATCGTCAGGTCCAGCAGGGGCATGAAGAACCCGAGCGAGAGCGTCATCAGGACTGCCCAGGGGTTCCCGCGCCACTTGAGCACGACCGTCTCCTTCGTCCGTCGATGGCCGGTGTCCCGGCGTCTGCTTCGAAGCTAACCCATCTTCTTTGATGCATCAAGATAGATGTATCGAAGTTGTTGTATCTCTCGCAGATGCATCTGCAGTGGATGTATCTGCGGTGGATGCATCTCTGGAAGATGCATCGAACGCGATGTAACGTGGCGGCATGGATGGAGTCGAGCTGTTCCTGCTGGGACGCACCCTCATGAAGATCGGGGAAGGCGCGATGCCCGAGCCCGAGGGCGGTGCCGCCCGCTACGGGGGCGGTGTGCGTTCGGTCCTCATCGTGGTGAGCGATCTGGCCACCCATCCCGACAGCGCGGTCGGCGAGATCGCGGCCCGTACCGGCCTTCCGCAGAGCCAGGTCTCCACCGCGGTGGCCCGGCTGAAGGAGGCCGGCGCCGTGGTCACCAACCCCGACCCCGCCGACCGCCGCCGTCTCCTGGTCCGGCAGTCCTCCCGCCCCTCCGACCGGATGGCCCAGGTCAGGGCGACTTCCATCGAGGGTGCGCTGGCCGACGCGCTCGGCGACGACGCCGAGGGGCTCAAGGAGGTCACCGAGGCCCTGGACGTGCTGGCCCGCCATCTGTCCCCGCAGGCCCGGTCCCGCAAGCAGGGGTGACCGAAGGGACAGCGGTCCGGCAGTCCGGCGGTTCGGCGGTCGACTCCGTCGACGACAGCCGACGGAGACCGGCGAAGACCGGTGGAGATCTGCGAGTACCGGCGAGGATCGGTGGAGACCGGCGGCGTGCGGGTCAGGTGCGGCTTCGTCGTGCCGGACCGGGTGCCCGCGACGATGACGATCGACGTCCCGGCCGCGCGCACAAGCCCCGCTTGACCGGGAAGGGCTGGCTTCCCGGTACATGAGCATCCAGGAAACCGAAGCAGAGCTGTGGGTCCGGCGCTTCCACCCGGCTCCCGAGAAGCCGATCAGGCTCGTCTGTCTGCCGCACGCCGGTGGTACCGCCTCCTACTTCTTCCGTTACTCGCAGATCCTCGCGGCGACCGCGGACGTGCTCACGATCCAGTACCCGGGGCGCCAGGACCGGCGGCACGGACCGTCGTTGACGACGGTGAGCGCCCTGGCGGACCGGATCCACCGGGTGCTCATGCCCTACCACGACCGCCCGCTGGTCCTCTTCGGCCACAGCATGGGCGGCATCCTCGGTTTCGAACTGGCCCGCAGGATGGAACGCGAGGGCCGGCCGCCCAGCGGCCTCATCGTCTCCGGGCGGCGCGCCCCCGACATCCACGCCGCGGACAACGTGCACACCCGCGGGGACGAGGCGCTGATCGCGGAGATGGGCACCCTCTCGGGCACCGACCCCGGGGCCTCGCCGACGAGGAGATCCTGCGCATGGTCCTGCCCGCCGTGCGTGCCGACTTCAAGGCGATCGAACCTACCGCTACCGGCCGGACGGGGAGGGGCCCGCCCTCGACTGCCCGCCGAGCGTGCTCACCGGGGCCTCCGACCCGCGCGTCACCCTGGAACAGGCCAGGGCCCGGCGAAAGTTCACCGGCGGCCCCTTCACCTTCCGCAGCTTCCCGGGCGGCCACTTCTTCCTGACCCCGCAACAGGACGCCGTCACCGCGGCGATAGCCCAGGACCTGGCCTCGCTCGCCCGGCCCGCCACCCACTGACTGAACCCGTGGCGCACGGAAGCTGTTGGCCATCGGTGACCTGCACGTCGGTTACCCCGAGAACCGCCTCCTCGTCGAAGGGCTGTGGAGCACCACCGATCAGGACTGGCTGATCGTCGCCGGTGACATCGGCGAGCTGGTGGCGGACATCGAACGGGCAGTGCGGCTGCTGAGCGAACGCTTCGCCGAAGTGGTGTGGATCCCGGGGAACCACGAGCCGTGGACCCCGCCCGACGACCCGGTGCAGCTGCGGGGCGAGGAACGGTACCGGCACCTGGTGTCGCTCTGCCGGGCCGCGGGCGTCGTCACCCCGGAGGATCCCTACCCCGTGTGGCACGGCCCCGGCGGACCGGTGCTCGTGGCCCCGCTGTTCCTGCCGTACGACTACACCTTCCGCACCGGAACGGCCCGGAACAAGGAGGAGTCGCCGGCCCGGGCGTACCGGAGCGGCGTCGTGTGCTCGGACGAATTCCTCCTGCACCCCGACCCGTACCCGAGCCGCGAGGCGTGGTGCCGCGAACGGGTCGCCGCCACCGAGCGACGGCTCCTGGCCGTCGACCCCGAGCTGTCGACCGTACTGGTCAACCATTTCCCGCTGGTGCGCGAGCCGACCAGGATCCTGCGCCACCCCGAATTCGCCCAGTGGTGCGGCACCGCACGCACCGCCGACTGGCACCTGCGCTTCCGCTCCCGGACCGTCGTCCACGGCCATCTGCACATACCCCGCACCAGCTGGTACGACGGCGTGCGCTTCGAGGAGGTGTCGGTCGGCTTCCCCCCCCGGGAGTGGCGTACGCCGGGCCATCCCCGTGCCGTCCCGCGCGTCGTGCTCCCCGGCTGAGGGGTGCGTTCCTCCGTGTTCTTCCCGGGTGAGAGGAGCGCCTTTTCCGGCCGGGGGAGTGCTCTTCCCGGCCATGAGGGGCGCGGGGCGAACTTGCTGCCCCGCAGGTTGTGGCCACCGCTCCCCGGCCCCCACCCGCCCGGAACGTACATAGCCTGCTGGTCATGACGCTGCTGAGCCGAGACACCGAACGGACGCAGCTCGACGACGCGCTGACCGCCTGCGGGCGGGGCGGCACCGGCATCGTGCTGGTGAAGGGCGCCGTGGGCTGCGGCAAGATCGACGACTCCCAGGGAACTGGGGACTCCGAGGGCTCCAGGGGTTCCGGAGGGTTCGGTGGATCTGGTGGATCCGGGGGCTTTGACGACCTCGACGGTTTTGACCGCGGCTGGGTCGTACCCGTACTGCGCGAGGCGGCACAACAAGCCATGGCGGTCGACGAACCCGAGCGTGCCGCAACCTGCCTGCAACTCGCCCACGCATCCTGCGCGACCGACACGGACGGACACACCCGCAGCGAGATCATGCTCCAACTCGCGACCATCACCTGGCGGTTGAGCCCGGCTGCGGCGCGGCGGCCTGTGCCGGGTGCGGTGGACCGAGGCGAAGCGGATGCCGCGTGCCGTGTACGAGCCCAGGACCTGGGCCGTCGTGGGCGAGGACCCGTTCAGGGCGCATCCCCGGCCTCGTCGACCGCCTGACGGACTCCTGCACGGTGGTGACCTACGACCGTCGCGGCATGTCGCGCAGCCCCGCGGGCGACCCGATGCCGCGGCTGACCCCGCGGACCCACGCCGACGACCTGGCCCTGCTGCTGAATCCGAGTTCCTGTTCCTGACCGAGGAGGAGCGGGCGGAGGCCGGGCAGGCCGTGCTGACGGCGTACGAGACGTACAAGAAGGAGGGGTTCGGCGCCGCCATGGCCCGCTGGGCGGCGTTCAACGACATCGACTACGGCAACCTGGAGTTCGAGCCGGGTGCCCAGCTGTCGCCCATGACCGACGAGCGGTTGGCCAACAGCGACTTCTTCATCACGCACGAGATGCCGGCCTGCAGCACCGTCCAGCTGGACGGGGCGGGACGGGGCAGGACGGGGCAGGACGAACCGAACGTTCGACGGTCGAATCCCTGAATGTGTGTCAAATCTGAACAGAATCAAGGGAGTTGTGATGAAACTCCAAGTGAGGATTGAACGCCTGCTCCGGGGGTGACAACCAACTGCACCCGGCTTTACCCCGGCTCCGGGTGCCGCGCCGGGCACTTCGGAACCCAAGGTGTTCAGGAGGTTCGAATGACCCATGAGGCTGAACCCGACCGGACCCGGGACCAGGGCGCCCAGCCCGCCTCACCGCCGGTTCCATCGCCGGTTCCACCGCCGCTCCCACCGCAGGCCGACACCCGGACCAGCACCCCGGTGGGGCGTCTTCGCCCACTCCGTCCACTTCGTCCGGTTGTCCTCGCCGTGGTCGTCCTGGTCCTGCTCATCGGCGGCGTGGTGTGGTGGAAGTGGCCCGCGGACGACGGGCCGCGCGTGGTCGAGGGGACGGTCCAGGCGACCGTGCTCACTTCCAAAGAAGTCAGTGAGGCCATCGGCACGACCTTGGACACCGAGACCCGCATGAGCGAGCCGGCACCCTCGACGCGGGCCGATCCGCCCGGATGCTCGGTGGCGGTCGGCCCCGCGACCACCGTCGTCTACCAACGCGGCTGGACGGCCTTCCTCTCGGTGGTCCACCAGGACTCCGACACCACCGCGGAGCACACCGTGACCCAGGTCGTGGGCCGGTACGCCACCGGCACCCGGGCCGGCGAGGTCTTCGGCGCCCTCGCCGAGGGCATCGACGCCTGCACGAGCGCGGTGCGGAGCGCCCCCGGGGGAGGCGCGTCGCGGTGGACCTACCGGGTCGACAGCGCCACGGACGACACGCTGGCGTGGACGGCCACCCAGGACCGGGGCGAGGGCTGGGCCTGCTACCGGGAGGCGCGGCTGAAGGCATCGACCGTCCTCCAGACCGCGGTCTGCCAGGCCGGTGACGGCCGGACGGCCTCCCGGGCGCTCGCCGACCGGATGGCGGGGCGGGTGAAGTGAGGAATTCGATGCGCCGCGTCCGGGCGATGGCCCTGGCAGCGGTTCTGGTCGTACTCGTCGCCGTGGCACCGGCCGACGCCGAGGACGGTGCTCCCGCGGCGGGCCGGGCCGCGATCGAACCGGTGGCCCGGAGCGGTGCCTACCCCGCCGGGCTCAACGCGCAGATCGCGTCGTTCAACCGGCAGCTGGCGAATCTGCCCAGCCAGAAGAGTTTCGACGACGAACAGGCCGCGCTGGACGGGCGGACCGCCGCGTACAACAAGGAGTCGCACGCGGTTCTCGCCGCGCTCGATGTCAACGACGGGAAGATCGGCAAACACAACGCCCGCGTCGCCCGGTACCCCAACGGTGCGCCACCGGCCGTCGCCGACGCGCTCAACGCCGAGGCCGCCGCACTCAACGCCGAACAACGGAGGCTCAAGAAGAAGGCCAACAAGATCGCGGACCGGGGCGATGCGATCAAGGCGGCCCAGAAGAAGCTGGACGCCCGGAAGAAGGCGCTGGAGACCAAACTCGACACACTGCAGGAGAATCGCCGGCACCTGGTCCTCCAGATGGCGACCGCTGCCGCGAGCCTGCTCGTCCCGCCGCCGCCCGCGAGCACCGGGCAGGTTCACGGCGGCGACCAGGTCCGGCCCGCGACTCCGGAGACCCGGACCGACGGCGGTGACAGCGCCTCCGGCACCGTGAGGAACGAGCCGCTCGACCGGTACGCCGATCTCCACGACGTCGAGATCGACAGTCGGCCGGTCGAAGCCGTGCTGTCCCCCGACACCGTGTCCAAGGCGTCCGTCGACAAGCTGGGTGCGCTTCGGCCGACGCGGGTCTTCGACGGGCTGATCAAGAAGGACGACGGTACCTACCGCGCGGTGTACCTCCGCAACCCGGAGCAGCCGCCGACGGCGGAGCAGAAGGCGTTCGACGAAGTCGTCGACGACGGTGGCAGGGCCGTCGCCGTCGTCGACGGCACGAAGGTCCTCATCACCGATGTGCAACCGGTCGACGCGCCGTCCGAGCCGCAGATGCCCCAGGAGCAGCGCCATCTCGCGCTCGGGCTCAGCGGCCGGGTCCAGAGGTTCGCCGAACGGTACGACTACGAACACCTCATGGACCTGAACATCTCCGAGCTGCGCCGGGAACTCATCGGCCGGCTGGATTCACCGAACTACCGGATCCACGTCTGGCTGAAGGACATGAGCAAGACGGACTACCCCAACGTGCTGGCCCGCGGCGAGGCCTACGACCGGGGCGAGCGGAGGTTCCCCTTCGACGCCGACGGAAGGATCCCGCCGTACGCCATCGACTGGGAGCGGGCACCCGGCGTCACGGACTGGGAGATGTACCTGATCCACACCAGACCGGGCGTGCTCGAACGGACCACGTTCTACGACGAGAACGACAACGTGGTGCCCAGCCCCTTCTGAACCCGTCCTGCGGGGCGCGTCGTCGGCCGCGAAGGCGATCACGGCCGACGACGCGCCCGGTTGCCGGATCGGTGCGCCTCATCGGGTTTCGCCCGGCTGCCCGGCGGAGCGCGACCGGCGATGGGCCGCCACTCGTTCGCGGGTCGCGCACCGGCGGGAGCAGTAGCGGCGTTCCGGGCCGCTGCCCTGGGTGATGAAGGCGTTCCGGCAGCCGGGTGATGCGCAGATCCTGCCGGGCGGGCGTTGGCGGTCCCAGACGAGTACGGCCAGGGACATGCAGGACGAGGCGAGGAACCACTCGTCCCAGGGGGCGTCGTCGTCGTGGTCGAGGTGGGGATGCCAGGGAGCGCTGCCGCCGTGCGATGTCAGGCGGAGCGGTCCGGTGTGGTCCTTCAGGAGGCGGTTGAGCGCGGCCGCGGCGTCGTCGGCGTGTTCGGCGGCGAAGACCTGCCGCAGCAATGCGGCTGCCGCACGCATCCCGGCAATGTCGTGGGTGCCGAGGTCGATGGGGTCGGCCTCTCCGTACGCGCGGAGCACGTCGGCGACATCGGCCGGGTCGGGGCACTCGTCGGCCAGGACGTTGACCAGGGCGGCGGCCCGCCGGGCCGTTGTCAGTACGGAGTGCCGGGTGGACCAGTCGTCGCTGTTGGGGGACACGGATGCAATGTAACGCATCTTGTGCAGTTTTGAGTTACCTCCATAACGTGCCGGTCATGAGAAAGCGTTACTCGCTTCGCCTGTATCTCGCGGGAACGGCGACAGCCCGTGCCGGGGACGAGATGTCAGGACCGGCGCTGATGCTGGCAGGATTCGCCCTGACCGGATCGACCCTCGAAGCGTCGTCGCTGCTTGCGGGCATCACCGTCTCCGCCGCGGTCGGTGGCCCGGTGCTGGGGGCGCTCCTCGACAGGGCGGGACGGCCGGGACGCCTGCTGGCCGGCGCCCTCGTCCTCTACGCGGTCGGGCTGGGAGCGATCGTTGCAGGACTGGGCCGGTTGCCGTTCGCCGTCACGATCTTGATCGCGGTGCTCACAGGGCTGCTGGGACCGGCGCTCTCGGGCGGTTGGACGGCCCAACTCCCGCGTGTGCTGCCGGACGACCGCTTGCCGCGGGCGAACGCGCTCGACGCCATGACGTTCGGCGTGGCGGGTCTCGTCGGTCCGGCTCTCGCCGGTGGCGTGACGGAGGCGCTGGGAGCCCCGACGGCCGTGGTGGTCTCCGCGGTGCTCATCACCTCGGCACTGCCCGCCGCGTGGCGGCTGCCCGCTCGCCCGGATCGGACGCCGCGGACCGGGACGACTTCGGTGACCGGCGACCTCGTCGACGGAATGCGGGTCATCGCCGGAAGACCGGCATTGGCCCGGGCGACCATCGCCTCCGTCGTCTCCTGCGTCGCCCAGGGAATGCTGATGGCGTGCATCCCGCTCCTGGGCGAACGCGTCCTGGGCGGGGCCGGTCACGGTGCGGCGCTGCTCTCCTGCGCGGCGGTCTCCGCCCTGGCGGCCAACGCCGTACTCGCCCGGTTTCCGCGTGCAGTCGCCCCCGACACGATCATCTGGGCCGGTGCTCTCGTTCAGGCCGCAGGGTTGGCCCTTGCCGCATGGGGTCGGCCGGTTGCGCTCATCGTGGCCGTGCTCATGGCAGGGATCGGGGAGGGGCCCCAGCTGACCGCCCTGTTCGCCGTTCGCCACCGGGAGTCCCCCGAACACCTGCGGAGCCAGATCTTCACCACGGGTGCCAGCCTCAAGATCACCGGGTTCGCCCTGGGTGCAGCCGTTGCCGGACCGCTCGTGATCTGGTCCCTTCCGGGCGCATTGGCGTTCGCAGCGAGTGCGGCGGCCCTTGCGGCACTGGCGGGCTTGCCCCGGGCTGCCCCGCGATTGCTGAGGTCCTGACGCCGCCCTGGCCCGTCGTATCGGGGTTGAGGCCCGTCCTCCGCGTCGTGCGTCAGGGCACTGGGCCGTAGCCGGTGAAGCGTCCAGCCGTCCCAGGTCCTCGATGTCGTCGGGTGAGGCGAGGGGGCGGCCGGGTGTTCTCCTCGAAGATCTCCTCGGCGCGGCGGCAGGGGAGCCGGGCCCGGCCGGTCTCCGGGCGCGCGTCGAACGTCGGCGTTCCGGCCGGGTCGAGGCACAGCACCTCGTCCGTCCCGCCCCTCCGGTACTGCCGCAGTAGATCCGGCATCTGCTGCGGCAACACCCTGACGGGACGTCAAGTACCGGGCCGGGTACGAGAATCTGTGTTTATGACGTATACCTTGTGTATCTCGTACACTGACCTGGTGGGAGAGGTTCATGCTGCCCGCAGATCGCACCGGCCGTACCAACCGCACGATTGACCTGAGTGCCGTCGCAGACCTCCTGTGGCGCGCCGATCCCGACCACGCCGAGGAACCTCGCCCCCGGCTCGGCGTCAAGCTGATCGTGAGGACAGCCATTGCCCTCGCCGATGCCGAGGGACTGGACGCACTGTCGATGCAACGCATCGCCTCCGAGCTGGGCTGTACCGCGATGGCGCTCTATCGGCACATCCCGAGCAAGAACCAGCTCCTCGCGGCAATGACCGACGCCGCTACTGGCAGCCCACCGACGCCACCCGCGGCCGAAGCATGGCGCTCCGAGGTCGAAGGATGGGTGGACGCGCTGTGGGGCCTCTACCTCCGCCACCCCTGGATCCTGCGGGCACCCACGCTCAACGCACCGGTCGGGCCGAACGAACTGGCGTGGTTCGAGGCGCTGCTGAGCCCGCTCCACCGCGCCGGCCTCGACCGCGGAGACCTCATTCCGCTCGCCACCTTCATCTCCAGTGCTGTACGCGACCTGGCGAGAGTGGCCGCCGAACTCGATCCCGCGGGCGCCGCCGCATACGGCCAGGTCCTGGCCGAGCGGCTGGACCCGGAGCAGTTCCCCACCCTGTGCTCGCTTGCAGGCGGAAGCGGACTCGACGAAGCGGAGGACGGCGATGTCACGCCGATCGTCCACCACGGCATGCAGCGCCTGCTCGACGGCATCGAGGCCCGAGCCCGCTCCAACCCCTTTCCCGCACCGGACAAGGAAGAACGTCATGGATGACATCCGCATACGACAGCTGATGGGCCTGTGCGGCATCACCGCCGGGGTACTGGCTGCGGTCGGCGTCCCGCTCTACTTCGTGTACTCCGGGGCGCCGCCGGCCTCGAACGTGCTCGCCAGGATCCTGCTGAACATCCTGACCTGCGGCGCGCTCCTGGTCTTCCTGACGGGCCTGCGCCATCTGATCCGGGGCGCGGGCACCGGGTTCGAGTGGCTGGCGAGCCTGGTGTTCGGCTCCGGCCTGGCCTATGTCACCGTCACCCTGGTTGCCGCGTCGATTGAGGCGGGGACCGTCCTGGAGCACCCCGACGGGACCATGGATCCAACCGTCGACGGCACGCTGGCCCACGCGAACATGCTCCTGCACGGGTCGGTGGCCCGGCTCCTGACGGCGGTCCTGCTGATGGCCGCCGGATACGCGATCCTGCGCAGCGGGGTGCTGCCGCGCTGGACCGGGCGCTTGGCCTACGCCGTCTCGGCGGTCAACCTCGCCTTCGTGCCATCGCTGTTCTTCGGGACGGCCGCGGCCGACTTCTACAGCGCCGTCGGCTGGGGCAATACCGCCATGACCGCGGCTCTGGTCGTCTACTGGGCACTGGCCGTCGGCATCGTGGTCATGAGGCGCCCCTCCCGGCAGTTCGCACGACTCGCCTGACGGCCGGGGCGCGAGGCCGGCAGGGGGTCTCGGCGTGATCGGGGCAGGCGCGTCCGCAGCCTCCGGGCGCACCGTGTCGGCCTCGACGCACCGCTGCCCCCATTCATGAGGGCAGGTGGCTTCGGGCGCCGCTTCGACTTCAGGCCCCGTGCTCGCACGAGGAGACCCGCGGTCGTCAAGCGGCCCGACCGAGTCCGGCGGCGGTCAGGTCCTGTTCGCGCAGCGGTGTGAAGCCGACGTTGGGCTTCGGGCCGTACGCGTCGGGCTGGATGCCGAGTTCGTGGGTGCTGTACTCGCCGGACCGGTTGATGTGCTCGGTCAGGTACGGCGAGAAGTGCGCCAGGTCTTCCGGGGCGATCTCCCATCCCTTCCGAGAGGTGGCGCAGGAGCTGAGCGGTGCGGATCACGCGGCCGTCTCTGCGGCTTCCGCAGCGGTCCTGATCCGTCTTGCCACCGGGCGAACCCGTGCCCGGCACCGGCGCCCGGAGACCCCGGAGGCACCGAAGGCCCTGGAGATCCCGGAGGCACCGAAGGCCCCGGAGACCTCGGAGGGCGTCCGGCATTCCCGGCTGCCGCAGGGCCGATACCGGGGCATGGCGGGGTGCCGCCCGCGCCGTCACGGGCGGCACCCCGGGGCCCCGCGTCAGGTGCGCGGGGCCGGTCCGTCGCCGATGTCGGCGATGATCTGCTCCAGGTCGGCCGGTACCGCGCGCCGCGGAAGGGGAGCGGCGGCATCGGCCCTGCCTGCACCACTGATGCACCCGACGGACTCGACGCTGTCGACGGGCCGTTCGGCCGGATCGGACATGGAACCTCCTGCACGGTGGGGAAGGCCGGCACCGACCGGCCCACGTGGCCGGTCGGCGCAACCATCCGGTCCCGGCTCCGGTCCCGGGGTCGGCAGTGCGCCCGGCCGGATCAGGTGGTGAGGGTGAGGATCGCCGATCCGGTGCGTTGGTACGCCGCGTTCTCGGCGTACAGCCGGAAGTGGACCGTGCGGCCCGCAGCCAGTTGGAACGTGAACGAGGTGTCGGTCAGCAGCGGTCCCGACGCCCGTACGAAGCACGGCCCGTCGGTGACCGCGGGGCCGCTGCAGAACGCCTCGCGGTAGCCGGTCGTCACCGTGTCGGCCGGGTCCTTCGGGTCCCAGGCGACCGTCATCCGCCCGGTGGCCGCGTCGTAGCTGTACGTCAGACCGGTCGGTGCCGGCGCGGCTGCGGCGGTGGCGACGCCGGTCGGCGCCGCCACCGCCGGGGCGGCTGTTCCCACCGTCGCCACCAGTGCGACGGCCGCCGCCGCCATGCGGCAGGCGATGCGTATGCGGTTGCGCATGTTCCCCTCCGGGAGCAGGGGCCGCCCGCCCGGATCCCGCGTGGGCGGGTGTGCCCGGCGGGGTCCGAACGGGGACCCTGTTCGATTCGGACGGCGGAACGGTACGGGCCTGCCCGGTTGTCGGGGCGGCGGGTGGGGGACGGGGGGATGACGAACAGCCGAAGTCCTGCCACGGTCCTGCCGCGGTGCGCCGGGCACGGCCGTGCCCGGCGCCGGTCCCCGTACGAGGGGGATCAGCCCCGGCCGCAGGTGTCGCACTCGCCGCGCCGCCGCAGGTGGTACGAGTACGTCGCGGCGCCCAACGCGATTCCCCACAGCCCCCAGAAGAACATGGGTGCGTTCGTCCCCCACATCTCGGGGTCGAAGCCGCTGCGGAAGTTCATCATCGAACCGGGGAGCAGGGCCAGCGAGACGATCGACGCCGGGATGATCGCGGTCAGGGGATTCACCGGCCTGCCCGCCTTGAACCACACCCAGCGCGGCCACACCTCGCCCCACCGGCTGACCAGTCCGTGGGTGAGCAGGCTGCCCAGTGTGGACATGACCCCCAGGCCCAGGCCGATCTCCAGCATGCCCTTGGTGTCCTGCATCTCCTTCAGGAACTCGTCCGTGATCCCCAACGGCCGGCCGAAGTACCAGGCGATCCGGGTGAGGTCGTAGGGGATCGTCGCCAGCACCGCGACCCACACGGCCTTGCGACCCCATCGCAGCGCCCGCTCCGGCGAGGTCCACGAGGCGGCGGTCCGCTCGCCGCGCCCGCAGCTCGTGCACCGGCCGGCGGTGCGGCGCTGGTGGGCGAGGGTGGCCAGGGCCCACAACAGCCCGCCCAGGAAGACGATGATCAGGTTGTCCCGGTGCCAGTACAGGATGTCCTCCAGCCCGCCCTGCGGCCCCGGGATCCCGGTGAACGCGAAGACCACCAGCACCGGTGCGAACGCGACCACGGCGATCAGCGTGTAGTCCGGCACCCCGAAGGCCAGCAGCCCGGCCGTCAGCCAGCCGAAGACGAGCAGTGCCCTGCGGCTGCCCGGGGACACCGCGCGCCCCGTGCGCTGCTGACGCAGCATCATGGCTCCGACGGCCGCCGCGACGGCGCAGAGCGTCGCGAACACCGGGGCGACCACCTCGACCGGGCTCGGGTCGAGCACCGAGGAGGAGGCCCGGTCCTCGGAGACCCGGGCGAACGGGAAGCCCGCTCCGCCGAGCGCCCAGTACACGTGCGCGGCCCCGTACAGCACCGACCAGGCGATCGCGGCGGGCGTGGCCCACAGCGGCCACCGGGACCAGAGGCGCCGGAACGGACCGGGCCCCTTGCCGGTGGCCGGGCCGCCACCGCGGGCCGCCCGCTCCTCGGTCACTGCGCCGGCCATGGCGGACCGCCTCCTCGTGGATCTTCGTCGTCCTTGCACCCAAGGCTGTCAATCACGGGTCCCGTCGGGTATCTGCCGATCGGCAGACATGCCCGGGGCCGACGACTCGGGGCCGGCAAGGCGGCGGGGTCGGCGGGTGGCGCCGACCGGCTTCTCAGACGAGCAGGACCCGGCGCCCGCGGGTGTGACCGGCCCGGCTGTCCATGTGCGCCGCCGCGGCCTCGGCGAGCGGGTACGACTTCTCGACCGGGATGTGGAGCCTTCCCCGGGTGATGAGGTCGACGGCCTCGGCCAGCGCTTCCGTCATGCTCCCGGCCGAGCCGGAGAAGCGGACGCCGAGCTGTGGCGCGTTCGGATCGGCGATGGAGACCACCTTCCGCGGGTCCCCGGTCAGTTCGACGAGTTCGCGGATCACGCCCGACCCCGCCAGGTCGAGAGCCGCGTCGACCCGGCCGAGCCGCCGCACCCGTCCGGCCCAGCCCTCGCCGTACGTCGTGGCGAGGGCCCCCAGACCGCGCAGGTAGTCCTGGTTCGGGGCCCCGGCGGTGCCGATCACCGTGATGCCGCGGTCCCGGGCGATCTGCAGCACCGCCGATCCGACTCCTCCGGACGCGCCGCTGACCAGCAACGTCTGCCCGGGCCGCACGCCGACCTCGCGGATGACGCGCAGCGCGGTCTCCACCACGGAGGGGTACCCCGCCGCCTCCTCGAACGACAGCCCCTCGGGCATCCGGGCCCAGGCCGACAGCACGGCGAACTCGGCGTAGGTGCTCGCCCCTTCACCGAACACGCGGTCGCCGACCTCGACCCCTTCGACGCCCTCGCCGACCTCGTCCACCACCCCGGACGCGTCCAGCCCGACCCCGGAGGGCAGTTCGACCGGATGGGCGCCCAGGACCTGGCCCTCGCGGAGTCTCCAGTCGACGGGGTTCACTCCCGCCGCCCGCACGGCGATGCGTATGCGGCCGGGGCCCGCGTGGGGCTTCTCGGCATCCACGAGCCGCAGGACGTCCGGACCGCCGAACTCGGCGAAGCTCACTTTCTTCATGGTCTTCGTGCTCTTCGTGGTCTCCATGCCGACGACCGTAACACTAACGGTTAGTGTTTTGGAGCTGTTACGGATTTGCATTTGATAGCGTTATGGCATGACCGTCCCGACCGGGCGCCGTGAGCGCAAGAAGGCCGCGACCCGCCAGAAGATCGCGGACGCCGCCCTGCGGCTCTTCCTGGAACGCGGGTACGACGCGGTGGGCATCCGTGACGTGGCGGCCGAGGCCGACGTGGCCGTCACCACGCTCTTCTCCCACTTCGCCTCGAAAGAGGCCCTGGTGTTCGAGCGGGACGAGGAGTTCGAGCAGGGCCTCGTGCGGGCGGTCACCGAGCGCGCGCCGGACGAGCCGCTCGTCCCCGCGCTGCGCCGCGCGACCGGGGTCCTGGTACGACACTGCACGGCGGACGGCGCCGCCCCGATCTGGCACATGATCGACTCCTCGTCCGTCCTGCGGGAGTACGAGGAGTCCATGAGGCTGCGTCACGCGGAGTCGCTGGCGGCGGCCATCGCAGCCGACCCCGACCTGCCGCAGACCGCGACGGCCTGCCGGGCGGTCGCGAGGTTCGTGATCGACGCCTATTCGCTGGCCCGTGAGGCGGCCGACCCGGAGGCCGCGCTCGACGAGGTCTTCCGGATGATCGAGGCGGCCTGGGAGGCCGCCCGCCCCTCGGAGGAGCACCGCCCGGCGGCTTCCTGACCCGGAACGGCCTTCCCCGACCCGCCGCTACGGCCTTGCCGCGGTGGCGCCGGGGCGGCGATGCTGGGCCGGTGCCAGGACAGCGGAAGAGGAAACGCCGACGGGAGGCGGGGGCGCGGGCGGCCCTTCGCGCCGGTGCCGGTGCCGGTGCGGGGGAGTGGCGGGTGGTCTTCGAGACCCAGGACGTGGCGCAGTGGCATGCCCACTTGCACCGCCTGCGCGCCGGGAGGGAACGGATCGACTGGTCGATGACCCGGATCGACACCTTCTGCGGGCGCCTGGTGCACCCGACCACCTACCGGCTGAGCCTGTTCGTGCCGGATTCCGCGCGCGATCCGGACCGTGAGCATCCGGGGTCGTGAGCATCCGGGCCGTTGATCCTGCCGGGACGGTCGGGGGCTCGGCCCTCAGTGCTCCGGTCGCACGGCCTCCGGTGTCCGCTGCTCCTGCTGCTCCTGCTGCTCCTGCTGCTCCTGCTGCTCCTGCTGCTCCTGGCGTGCGTGGCGTGCGTGGCGCAGATTCTGTTCGAATCCGGTGACCAGCGCGTCCACCGCGTGGGCGAAGCGGTCCACGTCGTCGGTGCCGGCGCGCGTGCGGGCCGCCTCGGTGAGCAGCGGGTAGCGCTCGGGATCCTGCCCGGCGACCCAGTCCGCCGAGGCCGTCGCGTCGGCGGTGCCGACCTCCGCCGCGGTGTGCCCGAGGGTGAACAGCGTCACCGAGTTGATCGCGTCCAGGGCCCGGCCGAGCGGGAACCCGGCCGCGGTGAGCACCGACAGGCCGTGCTCGGCCGCGGCCAGTGCCGCCGGGGTGGCCGAGGGGCGGGCGGCTGCCAGGGGCAGTACGCCGGGATGGCGCAGCAGGCCGGTGCGGAGGCGGGTGGCGTAGTCGCGCAGGAACGCCGCCCAGTCGTCCGGGCCTTCGGGGTGGCCTTCCCTGCGTGCTTCGGCCGAACCGGGAGCGCCCTCGACCGAACCGGGAACGGCCCCGGTCGGCCCGGGAACGGCCCCGGTCGGCCCGGAAGCGGCCCCGGCCGGTCCGGGAACGGCCTCGGTGAAGACCCGCTCCACCAGCGCGTCGAGCAGGGCGGCCTTGGTGGGGACGTAGTTGTAGAGGGTCATCGCCTCCACCTCCAGCTCCGCCGCGAGGCGTCGCATGGTCAGGGCGCCGACGCCCCGATCGTCCAGGAGGACCAGTGCGGCGTCGATGACCCGCTCCCTGCTCAGCCCGGCCCGTCGCCCCGGCCCCCGGTGCCGTGTCCGATCCGTCGTCATGTTCTGCTCCACGCCTCGCCATTGACTTCCTTACATCGTAAGGATGAAACTGCTCCACGTCGTCATACTTACAACGTAAGAAAGAGGTTGGTCGTGTCCGCAGCAACAGTGGAAGTCACCGCCGGGCAGGTCGTCACCGGCTTCGTCGAGGCGATCGACGCCCGCCGGATCGAGGACTTCCCGCGGTACCTGGCCGCCGACGTGGTCGACCACAACAAGATCATTCATGGCGAGGCGGACGAGCCCGGCGCCGCGTTCGACGGTTTCCGGCAACAACTCGACGCCTTCGGCGTGCTGAACACCGAAGTCCGGCAGCTGATCGTCGAGGGCGACACCGTCGTGGCCCGGTTGCTGGTCTCCGGAACGCACACCGGTCACCACCCGCGGATGCCCGAGCCAACCGGGCGTTCCTTCGAGGTCGAGCAGATCTGGATCTTCACGGTCCGGGACGGCCGGATCGTCGAAATCCGCGCCGTCGGCGACCGCCTCGGCATGTTCCTCCAGCTCGGCTGGGACTGGCCCGCGGCCGACTGACGCGTGCCCCGGGGCGGGGCGGCGGGACGCGTCGCTCCTGCCGCCCGGTCGGGGGATGTTCGCGGGACGGAGGAGGAAAGGCGACACAAGGTGTCCGGTTTCGGGCCGAGCATGGTTCCGCCGGTAGCCGGTAGCCGGCAGTGGCCGTCGACGGATGTCGGCGGACGCCGAAAGGCGTCGGCAAGTGCCGACGCGGGCCTATGCCCGCGGACGGAAAAGAGCGGAACCGAAAGAAAAGGACACCGAGGGAACCCATGCCCGACAGGACGACACCGGACCTCGAAGGAAAGATCGCACTGGTCGCGGGAGCCACGCGGGGCGCGGGACGCGGCATCGCCGTCCAGCTCGGTGCGGCGGGCGCCACCGTCTACGTCACCGGTCGCACCACCCGGGAACGACGCTCGGAGTACGACCGGCCCGAGACGATCGAGGAGACCGCGGAACTCGTCACCGCCGCGGGCGGAACCGGCATCGCGGTCCCGACCGACCACCTGGAGCCCGACCGGGTCCGTGCGCTGGCCGAACGCGTCGATGCCGAACAGGGGCGGCTCGACGTGCTGGTCAACGACGTCTGGGGTGGTGAGCGGCTGTTCGAGTTCGACCGGCCGGTGTGGGAGCACGATCTCGACAACGGACTGCGGCTGCTCCGGCTGGGCGTGGAGACACACGCGATCACCAGCCACTTCCTGCTGCCCCTGCTGGTACGCCGACCGGGCGGTCTCGTGGTCGAGATGACCGACGGGACCGCCGCCTACAACACGGCGAACTACCGCAACTCCTACTTCTACGACCTGGTCAAGAACAGCGTGCTGCGCATGGCGTTCGTCCTCGCGCACGAACTGGAACCGCACGGCGGTACGGCGGTGGCCCTCACCCCGGGCTGGCTGCGCTCGGAGATGATGCTCGACGCGTTCGGCGTCACCGAGGACAACTGGCGCGACGCCCTGGCCACGGTGCCGCACTTCTGTGTCTCGGAGAGTCCCGCGTACGTCGGACGGGCCGTCGCCGCGCTGGCCGGTGACCCCGACGCCACGCGCTGGAACGGCCGGTCACTGTCCAGCGGCGGGCTCGCCCAGGAGTACGGCTTCACCGATCTCGACGGCTCCCGTCCGGACTGCTGGCGCTACCTGGTCGAGGTCGAGGCCGCAGGAAGACCGGCCGACGCCACCGGCTACCGGTGACCGGCCCGGATCGGCCCGGCCCGGCCCGGTTGGGGCGGCGGCTGCTCAACCGCCTGTGCGTCGAGCGGGTGCCGGTGCTGGTGCCGGTGCCGGTGCCTGCGCCGGGCGTGCGGAGGCCGTGTCGTGCTCCTCGTGACGGTCGTCCGGGCGCCGGGGCAGCCGCGACGCGGGCAGCAGGCCGAGCGCGGCGAGCGCGGCCAGGACCAGCAGGTCGGGGCCCATAGTCGAGACGGCGGACCCGGTCGCGCCGGCCGCGACGGCGATGCCGAGGGTCGGCCCGATGTTCATGGCCGTCTGCTTGAGTCCACCGACGACCCCGGCGTACCCGGGCGGCGCGTCGCCGACGACGGTCCCGGTGGCAGTGACCATCACCGTGGCGAACCCGGCACCGACGACGGCGAAGACCACGGCCATGGCCGCCCATGGACTGGCCGGGCCGAGCCGGGACAGCCACGCGATGCCGACCGCGACGAGGCCCGTGCCGACGATCGCCGTGCTGCGTGCACCGTACCGGCGCAGCGCGATGCCCGCGGCCGGTGCGCCGAGGACCATGAGCGCGGTCAGCGGGAGAACGCGCAGGCCGGTGGCGAGCGGGTCGAGGCGAAGCGTGTCCTGGAGGTAGAACGTGGCCCTGAACAGCGCGCCGAACAGGCCGGCGGTGACGGCCAGCAGGACCGCCGTCGACGCCGTCACCGGTGTGGACCGTGCCACGGCCGACGGAACGAGCGGGTGCGCGGTGCGACGTTCGTGCCGGGCGAGCACCGCCGCGACGCCCGTGACGGCGAGGAGTTCGAGCAGCGTCGGCGCGGCGGTCCATCCCCGCGCGGGCACCTCGGCCAGGGCGTGCACCAGGAGCGCGAGTGCGACCGCGAGCAGGCCCGCACCGGTGAGGTCGAGCCGCGAGGATTTCGTACGCCCGGGCGTCGGTGTCGGTGTCGGCGTCCGCACGGCGAGGGCGAGAGCGGCGATGGCCAGTGCGACGGGTACGTTGATCCAGAAGACCGCGCGCCAGCCGAGATGCGCCACGAGCACACCGCCGAGGATCGGACCGGCTCCCGCCGCCACCGCGATCGCACCGGTGCGGATGGCGATGGGCGTGCCGAGCCGGTCCGCGGGGTACGTCAGCCGCAGCAGCGCGAGGGTCGCGGGCTGCAGGAGCGCGCCGAACCCGCCCTGCGCCACGCGCAGGACCGTCACCCAGCCGACGGTCGGTGCGAGCGCGATCCCGGCCGAGGCGGCCCCGAAGCCGAGGACGCCGACGAGCAGCAGACGCGGATGCCCGTACCGGTCCCCGAGGCGCCCGGCGATGACGAGCAACGCGGCCACCGCGACCAGGTAACCGGTGCTCGTCCACTGGACCTGCGCCGTGCTCGCGTCGAGGCCACGCCGCAGGCCGGGCTGCGCCACGAGCAGGACGGTGCCGTCCAACGCGACGATCATCGCGCCGGCCACGCCGACCAGGAGCGCGAGCCGCCGCTGTACGGGTGCGGTCACGGGGCCACCGGCCCCAGATGGGCGTCCAGCACCGCCGCGATGAGCCGGTCGCGTCCTTCGTCGTCGGATTCATCGTCCAACGTTCGTTCCCCGAGGGCGAGTTGCAGACTTCCCCAGGCCCACAACTGGGCGATGCCGTGCAGGTTCGACCACAGGGCGGCGGCGACCACGGCGGGCGGCGGTACGGCCCCGTCCGGCCCGTCGGCACGTCGCGCGGCACCCTGCTCCGACCGGCACCGGGCGACGAGTTCGGTGATGTGCCCGAACAACGGAAGGGTCGACTCGCGCAGCCGGGGTCGGTCCGATGCCTGCGAAGTGCTGTCGAGCAGGTCGTGCCGGAACATCAGCTCGAACATGCCGCGTCGCTCCAGCGCGTACCCGACATACACGCGCGCGATGGCCTCCAACTGGCCGCGGGGTGTGGCCGTTTCGGTGACCGCGGCCTCGAACCGGGCTCCGATGTCCTGGAAGCCGCGACGGGCGACGGCCGAGAGCAGCGCGTGGTGCGTGGGGAAGTACCGGCGCGGCGCCCCGTGCGACACCCCGGCCCGACGGGCCGTCTCCCTCAGCCCCACGGACGCGGACCCCTCGCTGAGCACGAGGTCCACCCCGGCATCGATCAACCGCTCGCGAAGGGAGTTCTCATCATTCATGGACAGTGTCTACCAACAATGAGTAGACACTGTCTACTCGCCTGGGCGGCGGCGCTCCTCGCCCGCGGGGCGGGGCTCCCGCGTCAGGGCTCCGAGGTCAGGGCTCCGAGGTCAGGGCTCCGAGGTCAGGAAGGGGTGCAGGCCTCGGCGATCGACACGCTGTTCTCGTAGAGGTGGTGCCGGGTGATCCGGCCCGCCTCGACGGTGAGGCGCAGTGCGAAGGGGCCCTCGAAGGACTTCCCCGTCGCGCGCACCGTCCCCGAGAGGTACCCCATCAGGACGGCGTCGGTGCCGTCGACGAGGAACGTGTCGACGGAGGCCCGTGCGTCCTCGGTCACCGTGTACTCGGCCATCTCCTCGGCCTGGACGGCGCATTCGGCCCCGGTGGAGCGCGGCCGGATCCACGGGACGGCGGGGTTCTCGGCGAGCATCCAGTCGACGTCGTCGGCGAAGAGTGCGACGAGCCGCCCGGTGTCCCCGGCGATCCGGGCGTCGAGGAACTCCTGAACGACGCGGCGAGTGGTGTCGGCGACGGAACTCGCGCTGTTCTCTGCTGACTTGACGGTCATGGTCGCTCCTCGGTCCCGGGTGCCGGAACCCTCGTCGGGGATCTCGTTGACGTGCACCACACTGCCGCGGCGGGGGAGTGCGGTCGATTACCCCGGAAGTAATGGCAGGGCGGGGCTCACCACGTCCTTCGCTCGCGCTCTTCGCCCGCGCCCTCGTCACTCATGTGGGTGATGACCGTGGGTGCGGCTGACGGTACGTTGAGTATGCGTGTGCATGGGGGGTGGGCGTTCGCCCTGGTTCCGTTTTCTGTTCTGGTGCTTGTCTCTGTGCTTGTCCTGGTTCTCGTTCCGGCTGTCACACCGCACATCGCGCATCACGCACCGCACATCGCACATCGCGCAACGTCCCGCATCCCCTCGCGTCCCCTTGCGTATGTCCGCCCCGCCCCACCCCGCCCCGTTCCGTCACGTCGCGTCGCGTTGCGCGATGGGGTGCGGGCGGTGCGGGCGGTGCGGTCTTCTCGGGAATCTTCCAAGTCCCTTTCTGTGCAGAGGAGTTGCTTTGGTCGACCGCTGTGCTTTCGTGTTTCCGGGGCAAGGGGCCTATCTGCCCGCCGTTCTCGCCCGGCTCGCCGTCGACGAACCGCTGGTCGAGGAGGTGCTGCGCCCGCTGGACGCCACCGCCGTCCGCCTCGGACGGAGCGCCCCCTCCCGTTTTCTGCTCGACGAGCGGGCGCCGACCCTGTCCGAGCTGGTGGACGAGGCCCCGGCGGACCTGCACACGGCGCTGTTCGCCGCCGAGATGGTGCTGTTCCGGCTATTGACGGAACGTCATAAACTTTGTCCCGACGTGTTGTTGGGGCACAGCTTCGGCGAGCTGGTGGCCCTGACCGCGGCCGGGGTGTACGAGCCGGCGGAAGGCATGGCGTTGGTCGCCGCCCGCGACGAGGCGTTCGCCGCCCGCCCTCCGGAGCGCGGCGGAATGCTGGCACTGGCGATGTCCGCCTCCCGGGCCGAGGGACTGCTGGTGGGCCTCGGGGAGTGGGAGGTGACCTTGGCCGCGGACAACAGCCCCCGCCAGTGCGTGGTGTCCGGCCCCGCGGAACCGTTGGGCCGGGTGCGGCGGGCCGCCGGGGCGATCGGCGTCGGGGTGACCGAGCTGCGGGTCCCGTACGCCTTCCACCACCGCATGCTGGCCGCCGTGGCGGGTGACTTCACCCGCCGGGCGACCGCGCTGCGGGCCGGGCCCGCGCGGCGTCTGCTGCACTCGGCGATCCTGGGGCGGCGGGTGGACGACACCGACGCGGTGGCCGACCTGGTCGCCGCCCACCTGGTACGGCCCACACGGTTCACCGACGCGGTCCGGCTGCTCCACGCGCAGGGCGTGGAGGTGTTCGTGGAGTGCGGACCCCGTGGCACACTGAGCGATCTCGTGACGGCGACGGTACCGGGCGTACGGGTGATCGCACCGCTGCGCCGCCGGGTGGGCGGCCCCGAGCTGGCCGAATCGCTGAGCGGCCTGACACCGTCCCTCCGCACGACCTCGACTCCCCGCACGACCACGGCCCCCCACGCGTCCCCGATACCCGCGGCATTCCCGGCACCCCCGGCGTCCCCGTCACCCCTGACCGAGGAGACCCCGTCGGGCGCGGATGCGGATGCGGATGCGGACCGACGGGCCGTCGTGGCCATGCTGCGGACCATGTACGCGGCGGCGTTGGGATATCCGCCCGAGGTCCTGACCGACGACGCCGACCTGGAGGCGGACCTCGGAGTGGACTCGATCAAACAGACCGAACTGTTCGCCCGGGCCGCCACACGCCTCGGACGTACCCTGCCGGTGGACGGCTCCCGCCTGACCAGCTACACCACCCTGGACGCGTTGGCCGGGCTGTTGAGCACACTGCCCGCGGACGGCACGCGTGCGGGGGTACCGGCATGAGCGGCGGCCGGCCCGAAGTGCCCGCGGCACGGGACCTCGCCGGGAAGGTCGCCCTGGTCACCGGGGGCGGCAAGGGGGTCGGTGCGGCGATCAGCCGTGAACTGGCCCGGCACGGCGCCCTCGTGGTGGTCAACTCCTTCCACTCGCCGCGGGCCGCCGAGGAGACCGTCGAGTCGATCCGTACCGCCGGGGGCCGGGCGGAGCCGCTGCGGGCCAGCGTCGCCAAACACGACCAGGTGACCGGGATGTTCGCGACCCTGGCCGATCGGTACGGCGGCGTGGACATCCTGGTCAACAACGCGGCGCGGGGCGTGTTCGCCCGTTTCGACGACCTCACCGACTCCGAGTGGCAGCGGGCGCTGGACACCAATCTCCACGGAGCCCGCTGGTGCGCCCTCGAAGCGGCGCCGCTGATGGCCGCGCGCGGCGGCGGTGCCATCGTGAACGTCTCGTCCGTCGGCGCCGGACTGGCCATGGACAACTACCTGCTGGTGGGGGTGTGCAAGGCGGCACTGGAGGCGATGACCCGGTATCTGGCCGCCGATCTCGGCCCGTCGGGAATCCGGGTGAACACCGCGTCGGCCGGGCTGCTGGACAACGCCACGGCCACGCTGTTCCCCGGCGCGGACGCCCTGCGGGCGACCTGCGCGGCGGCGGCCCCGCTCGGTGGGGTGGGGCACGAGGACGACCTCGCCCGGCTGGTGGCCTTCCTCGCCTCCCCGCAGGCCCGTTGGATCTCCGGGCAGTGCCTGCTGGCCGACGGCGGACTGTCCGTGGGCCGCGCCATGCTCACGCCGCACCGGTCTGTTCCGACACCGACACCGACACCGACTCCGGCTTCGACTCCGTCTGTGCCTGTGCCTGTGCCTGTGCCTGTGCCTGTGCCTGTACCTGTGCCTGCGGCCCCGGCCCCGGCCCCGGCCCCGGCCCCGGCCCCGGCCCCGGCCCCGGCCCCGGCCCCGGCCCCGGTGTCGATGTCGGCCTCGGCCCGGACCGGCTCCGCGTCGACCGCGCGGCCTCCCACCACGGAGCGGGACACGGCGCGCACGGTGGCCGTGGTGGGCATGGGCCTGGTGGTCCCGGGCGCCGAGGGGCCGGAGGCGTTCCGGCGGCGGCTGATGGAGGGCGTTCCCCAGTTCGGCGAGCCAGGAGAACGGTTTCCCCTGGAGGATTTCTGGTCGCCGGAGGCTGCCTCGGACCGTACCTACAGCCGGGTCGCCGGCTACGTCCGTCCCGCACCGGACACCGGAGGCAGCGCCGGGAAGAACATCGGAGAGAACGCGGAGGAGGAGGACTTCCTCACCGCGTGGACGCGCACCGCGCTCCTCCAGTGCGACGCCCCGCGTCTGGCGTCCGGCGCCGGTGTCCGCACCGCGTGCTTCGCAGGCGCCTGGGCCGAGGGGTCACAGCACATGGAGGAGAGCCTGCTCGTCGAGGCCGCCGCCGACGGCATCGCGGAACACTGGGACGGAGATCCGGCCGAGGACCCCGAGGCGCTGCGCGCACTGCTCGTCCGATGGCTGCGGTCCGCGTACCGGCACGCGGGCGCACCGGCCCGGCACCTGCCGACGGCGGCCCTGCGTACCGCCGTCGCGTCGCTGCTTCCCGGGTCGGTACCGGTACAGGTCGTCGACACCGCCTGCTCCTCCGCGCTGTACGCCATCGATCTGGGCACCCGTGCCCTGCTGGACGGCGAGTGCGATCTCGCCCTGTGCGGCGGGGCGTTCTCCCTCGGACCCCGTTACGGCGTGCTGTTCTCCCAACTGCGCGGGCTGAGCCGGTCGGGCACGGTCCGGGCCCTCGACGCGGACGCGGACGGGGTGCTGTTCGCCGACGGGGCGGCGTTCGTGGCCCTCAAGCGGCTGGACGCCGCACGGGCCGACGGCGATCGCGTCCTGGGGGTGACGGCCGGGTTCGGTGCGGCGTCCGACGGGCGCGGCCGGGCCGTCCACGCCCCCAACCCCAATGGCCAGGAACGGGCGTTGAGCAGGGCCCGGGCCGTTTCCGGCATCGCACCGGAGCAGATCGACTGGGTGGTCGCCCATGCCACCGGCACTCCGGTCGGCGACCGGGTCGAGCGCGGGGTGCTGGCGGAGCAACTGCCCCACGCACGGTGCACATCGAACAAGTCGGTGTTCGGCCACACCGGCTGGGCGGCCGGTGCGGTGTCGGTCGTCCACGCACTGCAGGGCATGGCCCACTCCACGATCCCGCCGCAGATCCCGTACCGCGGCCCCGACGACGCGCCGCCGCTGCGGGTACCGACCGATCCGGTGCCCTGGCCGCGCCCGGCCGACCGGCCACGAACGGTGGGGGTGTCGGCGTTCGGGTTCGGCGGGACCAACGGTCATCTGCTGCTCCAGGACGCCCCCCGGCCCGGCGAGGACGCACCGGCCTCCCTGCCCGCCCCCGTCGAGGACGATCCGGTGGTCGTCGTGGCCTGGTCGGCCCATCTGCCCGGAGCCCCGGACGCGGCGGACGTCGCACGCCGTCTGGCCGACGGGCGCGACCCGGCGGCACGGCGCTCGTTCGGGGCGCGGTACCCGCTCCCGTCCTTCGCCGATGTACGCATCCCCGCACCCACCGCCGCGGGCATCGACCGGGCCCAGCTCATGGCGTTGCAGGTGGTCGCCGCACTCGTTCCCCGGGACGCCCCGCCCTGGTGGGAGGGGCTGCGGGAGACCTGCGGGGTCTTCGCCGCCCACACCGGCGTCCCCGCCGCATCGCCCGACACGACCGTCCGGTGCCACGCCGCTTCGCTGGCCGGGGCGGTCGGGCGGCCGCTGCCCGACGGGCTCGACCGCACCGCACTGCGCAGGGCCACCTCGGCGTTCCTCGACGCGGTGCGCGAGCGCACCCACCCGGGGGAGGACACCCTGGCCGGGCTGATGCCGAACGTGATCCCCGCCCGGATCGCCGCCCTGCACGACCTGCACGGTCCCACGATGACCCTCGACACCGGGCCCACCTCGGGCCGCAGCGCGCTCGGGGCCGCCGCCGCGCATCTGCGGCGCGGGGAACTGGAGATGGCGCTGGTGCTGGGCGTCAACGGTGCCACCGGGCCCCTGTTCACCCGCCTGCACGACCCGGCCGGCTCCCGGGGGACGGCGGAGGGGGCCTTCGCCCTGGTGCTCACCCGGTCCTCCGTGGCCCGCGCCCGCGGCTGGCCCCTCCTCATCACCCTCGACACCCTGTCGGACCTGCTGTCCGCCGAGTGCCGTGAACCGGACGGACCCGGGTGGAGCTACCCGGGGGCCGACGACCTGGTGACCGCCCTGCGACACATCGTCACCCACACACCGCATTCCGCACCGCCGGACTCCGCGCCAACGCATTCCGCGCCAACGCATTCCGAGCCAACGCATTCCGCGCCTCCGGACTCCGCGCCACCGCACTCCGCACTGTTGGACTCCGCACCGCCGGACTCCGCGCCAACGGCTCCGGTCCAAGCGGCCGAAGGAACCCCGCCCCCGGTCACCCGGCGGCACACCCTGGGCTGGGAGGCGGCCGGACCGTGCGGCACCGGTGCGCGGCCGTTGCCGGCCCGCACCCTGGTGATCACCGGCTCCCGGCACACGAGTGCCCTGCGCGCCATGGTCGAGGCCGGTGTCCGCTGCCGCCTGGTCGCCGTCGACGGGGACCAGGACCCGCAGCGGGCCGTCGACCGCGTCCTGGGCGAGGACCCGGAGGGGTTCCGGCACCTGCGGGTCGTCGCCGACTTGCACGCGGCACCCGCCTGGCCCGCACCGCCCGCCGCCGACGTACTGGCCGTGCAGGAGGCGGCGTTCTGGGCGGTGCGCGGACTGCGCGACCGGCTCGCCGGGGGAGGCACGGTCGCGGTGGGGGTGGCGGCACCGTTCCTCGGGGAGGAGACCGCCCCGCACACCCATCTCTTCACCGGCTTCGTCAAGTCCCTGGCCTGGGAGCTGGCCGACTGCACGGTGCGCGCGGTCGTCGGCGACAGCACCGAACCCCTGGCCGTACTGGCCGCCCTGGAGGACGAACTCGCCCGGCCGGCCGACGGGTTGCCCGTGGTCCGCCACCGCGGCGCCACCCGCTTCGTCCAGCGCCTCACCGAGAACGACCCTCCCGCGCCGGACGGGGCCCCGCCGCTCGCTCCCGGGGCGGTGGTCGTGGCCACGGGCGGCGCCCGCGGCATCACCGCGGCCTGCCTGCTCGGCCTCGCACGCCAGGTGCCCCTGCGGATCCACCTGGTGGGGGCCGGCCGCCCCGGCGACGTACCCGACGACCTGCTGCACACCCCCGACCGGGAACTGTCCGCGGCACGCGCCCGCTACATCACCGACCAGCGCTCCCGCGCGCCACGGCGGCCGGTGGGCGGGATCAACGCCGCCTTCGACCGCCTCCTGCACGCCCGCGAGTCCGCCCTGACCCTGCGGGCCCTGCGCGAGTCGTGCGGCGCCGACCGGGTCCACTTCCACACCTGCGACGTCACGGACGCGAACGCCGTACGAGCCCTGGCCGACGCCGTACGCGCCCGGGAGGGGCACGTCGACCTGCTCGTCAACGGCGCGGGGCTGCATCACCCCGGCGACATCACCCGCAAGACCCTGCCCGGCATGCGCCGTGTCCGCGACGTCAAACTGTTCGGCCACCACCATCTGCGCGCCGCGTTCACCGGCGCTCTCGCCCCGCGCCTGTGGTGCAACTTCGGCTCGGTCACCGGAGTGGCCGGCCTGCCCGGCGAGAGCGACTACTCCCCGGCCAACGACTTCCTGTCCGCCGCCGCGCACGCCGGCGACGACGGCGAGTTCACCATCGCCTGGACCATCTGGGACGAGACCGGACTCGGCTCCGGGAGCATCGTCCGGGCCCACACCGCGCGCACCGCGCGTCTGTCCCGCATGACCACCGCCGAAGGAGTCGCCCACTTCCTGACCGAACTGCGCCGCCGCACCCACGGCGAGGGCGGGGACGACCGGCTCGTCACCTCCGACCGGCTCGTCACCTTCATCGGCGAAGCCGAGCACCGCTCCTTCGACGCCCGCTTCCCGGGCCTGCGCACCATCGGGAACACCGGCAGGCACCACCCGGCCGACACCCCCCGGGCCGTCCCGCCAGATCCGCCCGTCCCGACCGGTCCGCCCGTCCTGCCGGGCCCGTCCGTCCTGCCGGGTCCGTCCGTCCCGCCCGGTCTGCTCGGCGAACCCGTCACCCGCCATGTCGACCACGCCACCTGGCACCTGGCCCTCGACCTGGACACCCACGGCTTCCTGCGCGACCACCTGGTGGACGGCCGACCCACCGTGCCGGGGGTGGTGCTGGCCGACATCGCGGTCCAGGCGGCCCGCGCGCTGGCCCCCGGACTGCTGCCGCGCGGCATCGACGACCTCGCCTTCAGCGCCTGGGTCCGCGCCCGCACCGACGGCAGACCCGTCCGGTACCGCGTCGAGGCCCGCCGCCGCGCCACCAGGACGGGCTGCGCGGTCGGTGTGACCATCCGCTCCGACGTCATCGCCCCCGACGGACGCGTGCTGGCACACGACCGGGAACACGTCCGCGCCACGGTCCGGCTGGGCGGTACGGCCCCGCTGCCCGAACCGTACGGCCCGCTCGCCGGAGCCCACCGCACGGTCGACGACCCGTACTACGACGCCGCCTCCCCGGTTCTGCTCACCGGTGTCTTCCGTGCCACCGACCGGTGTCTCGCCACCGACTCGGGCACCGGGGCCCGCTGGCGCCCCGACCCGGAACGGCTGTCCGCGCTGCCCCGGCTCTCCATCCCGGTCGTCCTCCTGGACGGCCTCGCCCGCACCCCCGCCCTCGCCCCCGCGCCGGACGGCCACCACCCCGTCGCCGTCCCCCGTCACATCGAACGCATCACCCTGTACGAGCACGGCGACGACCACGACCTCGCCCGGACCCATCCCACCGGGCTGCGGCTCCACCACTCGCCCGCCACCGGCACCAGTACCGCCACCACCCCGGACGGCCGGGTCCTCGCCCAGATCTCCGGCATGCGCGCCACCGTCCTCGCCCGCGTCCCGGCCCGCCCCCGCACCGCGACCGCCGGGACCGTCGGCACCACCGTGCGGGCCGCGACCGAACCGACCGCGGACGGTCGCCGGACCGAGGACGACGCCCCATGACGCCGGCGGTCCCCGCACTCACCGGAGCCCGCCACCGCCGGGTGGCCTCCGCGGCGGGCCCGGTCGACCTCTGGTGGTACATCGCGCCGCGGGGACGCCCCGTACCCGGCCGGGGCCTGCTGCGCCACGCCGTCGCGGCGCGGCAGGCCCGCCCGGCCGAGACCGTCACCCTGGTCCGCGACCCGCTCGGCCGCCCCGCGCTCGCACCGGAACAGAACCTGCCGCCCCTACGCCTCACCGCCGCCCACTGCGGGCCCGTGACCGTGGCCGCACTGGTCGCGGCGCCCCGGGACGGCATCCGGATCGGCATCGACATCGAGCACCTGGTCTCCCCTCCACCGCCGGAACTGCTGCGGTACGCGCTCCGTCCGGGCGAGGCCACCGTGTCGGCCGACCGGCCCGAGAACATACGGAGGGAGGAGTTCCTCACTCTGTGGACGGCCAAGGAGGCCATGGCCAAGGCGCTGGGCTGGTCCCTGCTGCGGGCCCTCGTCGACGTCGAGATCACCCTGCGCCCCCGGCTCGCCCTGGCCCGACTGGGGTACGAACCGGCCCCCCGCGGCTGGCAGTTGCTGCCCCTGAACCTGCCCGGGACACCGCACACGATCACCCTCGTCACCCACCATCCGCCCTCCGGCCCACGACGGGAGAACACATGGACCTCACCGGCAGGACCGCGCTGATCACCGGAGCCACCCGCGGCATCGGCCTGGCCATCGCCCACACCCTGCACGCCCACGGCGCCCGGCTCGTCATCACCGGCCGCTCCGAGGAGGTCGGCCGGGCGGCCCTCGCCCGGCTGGACGCCAGGGACGACATCTCCCTGTGCGTGGCCGACGCCACCGACCGGGCCGACGCCGAACGCGCGGTCGACGAGACGGTGGACCGCTACGGGCACCTCGACATCGTCGTCAACAACGTGGGCGGCGCCACCGACTTCGCCACCGTCGCCGACATCACCGACGACACCTGGCGCCACACCTTCGCCCTCAACCTCGACTCCGCCCTCTACACCACCCGCCACGCCCTGTCCCACCTGATACCGCAGCACTCCGGCCGCGTCATCAACATCGCCTCCATGGAGGGCCGGGACCCGGATCCCGGTCTGTGCGCCTACGCCGCCGCCAAGCACGCCCTGATCGGGCTCACCCGGGTTCTGGCCAAGGAGGTGGGTCCGTACGGCGTCACCGCCAACTGCGTGTGTCCCGGTGCCGTGGAGACCGACTGGTTCACCGAACAGGGCCCCCGGGCGGCGCGCGTCCTCGGCACCGACTACCCCGGCCTGGTACGCCACTTCACCGACCGTACCGCCACCGGCCGCCTGACCCGGCCCGAGGAGGTCGCCGCCGCCGTTCTGCTCCTCGCCTCCCGCGCCGGCTCCGGCATCACGGGCGCGTGCATCCCCGTCGACGGAGGCGCCACCGTCTGAGAACTCCCCGGTACGGCACCGGGAGACTCCTCACGTGCCTCCCCCGCCGGAGAGCACCCCGATCTCGTCGCGGACCACGCCGGCCGGGCCGTCCATCGGCCCGGCCGGACGGGTCTTCCGCGGATCCGGTGCTCAGGGAACGGCGGGAACCTGCCGACGCGGCGCGAAGAGCCTTGGTTGAATGGGGAGTTGGTATGGGAATCAGGAAATGGGGAATCGGGGCCGGTGCGCGACGATCCGGTGGGGCCACCCGGTCTCCGGGACTGGGGGCGGACGTGGACGCACGGGACAGCGCATCAGTACCGTTCGGGCAACCGCCTCCGCAACCACCGCTTCCCCCGTACCCTTCGTTCCCACCACCTTCCCCACCACAACCGCCACCACCGTCGGCGGGCAGTCGGGCGTCCCGGGTGGCCGGAGCACTTGTCCGGTTGATCAAGTCCAGCCGCTGGTACTGGCGTTGGGGCGCCCTGGCGTTGGTCATGGTGCTCGTCGCCGGCCTGATGACCTTTGTGTTCCGGCCGGAGGAGAAGACGCCCCCGCAGCTGGCCTCGGAGGCCACGAAGAGCCTGCGCGCCTGGCGCGGGATCACCTATGCGGGGACCACGGTGAACGGCAACGGCGCGATCATCGGCTTCCGGCTGACGGTCGCCCGCGACGGCACCGCGTACGGGACCCTGAGCCGTGACTCCGGGGCATACGCGGAACTCGCTGTGCGCCCCGGGCGAACCCTTCTGCGCGGCAACGGCCAGTGGTGGTTCGAGCACGAGCCGGGCAGCGCCGAGGCGTTGGCCAACACCTGGATCGCCGACCCGCCGCAGAGCGTGACCGGCCTGGCCGAGCTGTCCCGGATGACCCCGGCGGCGCTCGCCGACGCCCTCTCGGGCAAGGACACCGACGGTCCGTCCGGGCGGCCGTCCACGTGGCGCCAGAGCGGGGCCACATCGGTGAACGGCCGTCCGGCGAAGGCACTGACCGACGGCACCCTGCGCGTCGTGGTGAGTGCGTCCCCTCCGTACCGGCCGCTCTCGGTCGGCCTGCCGGGCGAAGCCGAACCAGAGGAGGACACCACGTTCGCACCTGCGCCGGATTCCTCGGACGCGCACACCGTCGCCTTCCGCCAGGGCCCGTCGGACGCTGCCGCACGGGGCGCGGGCCGGGTGCGGTCAGCGGCCGGTGAGCCCGCGCCCGCCCCGGCCCTGTCGTCCGCGGTCAGCGAGCCCGACAAGGCCCAGGTGCGGAGCACGACGGAGAACGTACGCCGGGTCGACACCTCGCAGGAGCAGGCCGAACCGCTGAGCCGACGTGTGGCGGCACAGACGGACGTGGCCGTACAGCTCTCGACGTCGTTCTGCACCACTCCGAGCTGCCCGGCCACGGTGAAGGTGACCAACCAGGGCACCGCTCCGGCCAGCGGCACGGTGATGGTGACCGTAGCCGGACAGACACCGCTGAACAGTCCTGTTTCCGTGCCTCCCGGCGGAAACCGCACGCTGACGACGGCGGCGAGGAATGTGGCACCGCCCGGCCAGACGATCCGGGTGAGCTGGTCCGCGGTCTTCTACGAGGCGAGCGTCATGGGCGACGACCCGGCGCTCGTCAAACGGCTGATGGGCCGCGGCTTCAAGCTCAACGAGCCACTGGGCGATCAGCGGGCCAACGACAGCAAGGGCAGGCCCGTCCTGCAGCTGCTCGAGGCGATGACGCCCGACATCGGTCCGCGGACCAGTCCCCAAGTCCGCGAGGACCGGATCGCCAAGGTCGGCCAGACGGTGGCCAATCTGGTGCGGCAGGGCGCGTTCGAGCCGTTCCACGACTTGGCCGTGAACACCGACGGCCTGCAGCTCACCACCGCATCCGGCTTCGCCGAACTGGAGGCGAAGACAGCTCAGCTCACCACCTCCGACCGACGGGCACTGGAGCACGCGGGCGATCTGGCGCGCGCGGGGAACAAGATCGTCTGGGGCGCCACCTACAAACCCAAGGACTCCGCGGACGGCTACGAGGCCGACCTCCAGAACCTGACCGGCAAGCAGACCATCCAGCTCAAGGCCGTGTCCGGGGGCACGGACGAGGTCGTGGACGACTTCGCGAAGGCGGTCGACGAGCTGTCCGGCGACGGAGTGGTCCCGCCCGGCTTCGAAAAGGTCGCCTGGATCGACATCGCCCCCGACGCGTCCACGCCCCTGGCCGGCAGCGACCGGCAGGCACTGGTGAAGGAGCTCAGGAGGCTCAAGCTCGACAAGCACTGCCGGGGCGCGAACGGTCCGGCCTTCGACACGGCCGTGTTCACCACCCATCCGCCCGGCCCCGACGGCATCCCGAAGCGTACGAACAGCGTGTTCACCTGCAACGAGCTGCTGACCAGTGCCGCCGACCACCGCAAGCACATCCAGGACGAGATGGTCTGGAAGGCCAACAACGACCCGGTCTGGTACTTCCGCAACTACATCGTCGACGGCCGCCGAAGGAGCGAGAAGACCACGGAGAACGGCGTCACGCTGCCGCTGCTCGCCAAGGACAACGAGAACCACTGGATCTCCAAGAACAAGCTGCCCTCGGCACCCGGCGCGAAGCTGTCCCCCGCGAAGTTCGTCGGCCTGGGTTCGGTCGGTGACGCGAAGCGGATGGGTCTGCTCGACAAGGTCGCCGACCACCGCAAGGCGTCCGTGGATCTCACCAACGCGGAGCGGAAGTTCCGGGAGAACGAGACCGCGGCCAATGGGCAGGCACGGGACAAGGCGCTCCAGAACTACCGGAAAGAACTGGGCGTCAAGCCCAACAACAGCTCCATATCCGAGCGGCTCGGTGAGAGCGCGGCTCGCTACCACGTCATTCCGGAGGAGTTCCGGGGAGCCCGGTGGATTCCCCTGCCCAAAACCCCCAATGGTGCCGACATGTTCGACCAGCTGTACCTGCTCAAGGACGGCACGCTGCTCATCGTCGAGGCCAAGGCGCCATCGGGCAGCCT
This sequence comes from Streptomyces sp. NPDC006435, assembly GCF_040612315.1. NCBI lineage: Bacteria > Bacillati > Actinomycetota > Actinomycetes > Kitasatosporales > Streptomycetaceae > Streptomyces > Streptomyces sp. NPDC006435. Next base: position 38,401 of record NZ_JBEXPY010000021.1, on the reverse strand, counting down.
CGGCTGGCGACAGGGGAAGGGCCGCCAGAAGAACAGGCTGGTCCAGCAGGGGACCAGGGAATACCTGGAAACGATCATCGAGGCGATGAAGGAGCGTGCGGCGAAGTCCCCGCGGGACGGCGAGCTGGCGCACGACCTGGAGGAGGCGCTGAACCGCGGCAAGCTCCGCTACGTCCTCGTGAAGGCGAAGGACGGCGGCAGCTCCTACGGGGGTGCCACCATGCAGGAATGCGTCATCCACCAGGAGTGACGGCGCTGACGGCCGCACCGCCGGACCTCGGGGCCGGGCGGGACCGGGACCGTTGCCCGGGTGCGGGCCCGGCGGGGGCGGCGAGGGCTTCGGCCGTGGCGTTCGGAGGGGTCACCGCGGCGCGCCGGGGGGCGGTTCGACGCGCGCCAGCCAGGTGGTGAGCAGCGCTTCGAGACGTGCGGCATCGTCGGGGCCGAGCTCGTCGAGGATGCGGCGTTCGTTGTTCATGTGGTCGGTGAAGGCCCGGTCGACCAGCTCCCGTCCCGCCGTGGTGAGCGCGACCACGCGTCCCCGGCCGTCCTCGGCGGACCGGCGACGCGTGACCAGGCCGTCGCGTTCGAGCCGGTCGATGCGCTTGGTCATCGCGCCCGTGGTGACCATGGTGAACGCGGCCAGCTCGCCCGGGGCGCGCTCGAAGGGCTCCCCGGCCCTCCGCAGCGCCGCCAGCACGTCGAACTCCCCCTCGTTCAGCCCGTGTCGCCGGTAGACCAGGCACAACTGCTCGGTCAGGAGGCCGGCGAGGCGATGGAGCCGGCCGATCACGCCCTGGGGGCTCACATCCACGTCCGGGCGCTCCCGGGCCCACTCGGCCTGGATGCGGGCGACGTGATCCTCGTAGTCGTTCACGGTTCCATCATAGCTTCCGTGGAAGCTATATTTCCTTCCATGGAAGCTACTGTGCGATGGACGCTCGTGACGGCGATTGCTCCGGTCGCCTGGGGGGCGAACTACTTCGTCACCCACGAATACCTGCCCACCGGCCACCCGCTCCATGGTGCGGCGATCAGGGCCCTGCCCGCGGGGGTCCTGCTGCTGGCCCTGTGCCGGCAACTGCCCCGCGGGGCGTGGTGGTGGAAGGCGTCGGTCCTCGGCACCCTCAACATGGGGTCCTTCTTCGCCCTGGTCTACCTCGCGGCCCAGTTGCTGCCGACGAGCGTCGCCTCCACCATCATGGCGGCCTCACCGCTGGTCCTGATGCTGCTCGCCCGGGTCGTGATCGCGGAACGGCCCCGCGGCCTCCCGCTGCTGGGCGGCGGCATCGGTGTCGTCGGCGTATGCCTGATGCTGCTCACCGGCACCGTGAACCTGGACGCGCTCGGCGTCCTCGCATCGGTCTCGGCGATGGTGACCTCCTCCCTCGGTTACGTGCTCGCGAAGCGGTGGAGCGCCGAGGTCGACGTCCTCGCCTCGACGTCGTGGCAGCTCATCGCCGGGGGCCTGGTCGTGCTGCCGTTGGCCGTCGTCCGCGAAGGAGCGCCTCCCTCCCTCGACGCGGGCGCGGTCCTCGGATTCGCCTACGTCACCGTCGTCGCGACCGCGGTCGCCTTCGTCGCCTGGTTCACCGGTCTGCGCCGTCTGCCGGCGGCGGCCGTCGGCCTGATCGGACTGCTCAATCCGGTCACCGGCGTGCTGCTCGGCACCGTCGTCGCCGAAGAGACCCTCACCCTGCGACAGGTGTGCGGCCTGGTCCTCGTCCTGCTCGGGATCGTGCTCGGGCAACCCGCCGCCGCCACGGTCGCCGCCCGCATCCGGTCCCGGGCAACCGGAGCGGACTCCCGGCACGGCACATCCGCCGGCCGAACCGGCCGCCCCGGCCGACAGGAGACCGACCGGTCCGCGCCGCAGGACCGCTGACCGGTCCGCACCGCAGGGCCACTGACCGGGCTCTATGTTCACCGGGGCGCGGGGGAGTCTCCGGTCGTGCGTCGTCGGCCGGGCCACATGTCGTCGTACGCCGCGTCCATGAACCGCGCCTGCGGCCCGCGCAGCGCGGACGTGTCGTTCGTCCCGCTCCGGGCCGCCTCGGCGAGGCCCGCCGCGTAACGGTAGGTGGCGCCCCGCAGGGGCTCGCTCCCGGCGGCCAGGTCGATCTCCGCCTGGGCGAGCCACAAGTCGTCGACGAGCAGGTCGAGTTCCGGGTCGACCGCGAAACCGTCGACTGCGACATCGTCACCGGAAGGGCGCCTGAGCACTGCCTTCTCCACCTGCGACGCGATGCTCAGGAACTTCAGGACCGCATCCTTCAACTCGGCCCGGTGCGCGGTCGATTCCTGGAACTCCAGCTGCCGGGCGCTCATCCGCGAGACGAGGAACTGGCCGAGCAGAGACCCGCCCGCGCCGAGCGCAACACCTGCCAGCGACAACAGCGCCGGCCCCAAGGTTCCCCAAGATCCCATGGCCGGATTATCCCAACATCGGTTCGGCCTGCGGTCCGGCCCTCGATCGGGTCCACGGTCCGGCGCTCGATCGGGCCCGTGGTTCGGCCCGAGATCGGGTTCACGGTCCGGCCCGTGGTCGGTCCGTTGCGGCCGTGGCCCTTCGCCACGACGCGGTCCCGTATCACCAGACGGGGCGCCACGGCGGGATCGAATCCCCGGCCAAGGTGCGGATGAGCGCGGCGAGTTCGGCTCGCGGAACCTCCCGGCCGGCCTCGTGGAGCTGCTCGGTCAGCTGCGCCTCCAGTTCGTGCAGGATCCGTCCGGCCACGGTCAGGTGCTCCAACGCCTTCCCGGTCAGGACGACGAGCTTGCGACGGCCGCCGGCGGGGTGGGGCCGGCGCTCGACGTAGCCCCGCTTCTCCAGGTCGTCGATGATCTGGCCGGCGGCCTGCTTGGTGACCCCGAGATGCTCGGCCAGTTCGCTGCTCGTCGCACCGGAACCGCGCAGCGCCTGGAAGACGAGTCCGTGCATGGGGCGCAGGTCGGCGTGGCCGGCGGCGTCGAGACGGCTCACGAACTCGGAGAGGACGAGCTGGAAGGCCATCCCGAGCAGGAAGGTCAGCTCGGCGCGCTCGAGGGGGTCATGGGTCTCCACCGATTCATCTTGACACACATGAATAAAGCTCCTTTACTCGCTGCAAGTAAAGAAGCTTTACAAGAGAGGTGCGCACATGTACGTGATCAGCGAGAGCGATCGGCGGACGACCAGGACTCCGGCCGGTTCCATGTTCGGCCTGGCTGCCCCCAGCCAGGGCAGTGCCGAGGTCAGTACCTGGCGGGTGGAGCTCGGTGCGGACTCCGCCACGCCGGTGCACGTCATCGACCGCGAACAGGTGTGGATGCCCCTGTCGGGCGAGTTCGAGATCGAGGTGGAAGGCGAGTCCGGGCGCGCCGGGGCCGGTCAGGCCGTCGTCGTGCCCGCCGGTGCGGTGCGGCAGCTGAAGGCCGCGGGTGGTCCGGCGGTGGCTCTGGTCGCCATGGCCGTGGGCGGCAGGGCGGTGCTTCCGGGCGGCGAGGACAAGATCCCGCTTCCGTGGGCCGAGTGAGCCCTTTCCCTCGTCCCTTCCATGTGAACGGCCCGGCCGGGGCGACCGGGCCGTTCACATGGCGATCGGGCCGTTCACGGGGCGCCCGTGGGTTTCAGAGGCTGTGGGCGGTGATGTCGCCCATGGGGGTGGTGGCGTGGATGTGGAGTGTGGTGGTGCCGTCGTTCTTGAGGGCGTTGCTGATGCGGCCGTGGGTGGTGCCGGCGTCGAGGGTGGCCGAGGTGCCGGTGGCGGCGCCGATCGTGATGCTGCCGGAGCCGGTGCGGAGTGCGACCGTGCCGTGGGTGGCCTCGGTGATGCGGATGTCGCCCCGTTCGGTGCTGATGTCGGCGGGGCCGTCCAGCCGTCCGATCTCGATGTCGCCGTCGACCGCGGCGAGGCGGACGCCCGTGGCCTCGTCGATCTTGATCTGCCGGTGGGCGCCCTCGAAGGCGATGTCCCCGAGCCGTCCGACGGCCCGGAACTCCGTGGCGGCGGCCTTGGCCTCGACGCGGGAGCCGGCGGGCAGCCGGAGCGTGACCTCGACGGATCCCCGGGGCCCGGTGTACCGGCCGCCGTCCGCCCGGGTCCCGATCCGCAGGACCCCGTCGGCGTACTCCGCGAGGGTCCGCTCGGCCGCCTTCACGTCCCGGCCCTTCGAGGCATTCGCGGGCCGCACCTCCACCGTGGCATCGGCCCGGTCCGCGGCGATCACCTGGATGCGCCCCGAGGGAACGTCCAGGACGGCAAGGACCGGGGCGGTGATGTCGAACGTCTGCATGATGCTCTCCCGTGCTCACTCGTTGTTTCCGATACGAGAAAAGCTACGTTGCGTTCGCGTGTTGGGCAACGAGCTTGTTGCGGTTGATCTGAATCAATGCAGGTGAGAGCTATAAAATTGTTGCAACAGCCGTGAAAGTAATGCAATGTCAATTCGACTTACGTTGCAATGGATTGAGTGTGAACGCTATGCTGACGGCCTCGGAGAACATGAAGGAGGCCGTGATGCCGGGAGGCAGGCTCACCCAGCAGGACCGTCAGCAGATCGCACTGGGGCTGGCCGACAGCCTCCCCTACGCGGAGATCGCCAGAAATCTCGGCCGCCCGACCTCGACGATCACGCGTGAAGTGATGCGTAACGGCGGCCCCACCGGATACCGCGCGGACCTGGCCCACCGCGCCACGGAACGGCGTGCCCACCGGCGCAGGCCGGCCCCGTCCCGGGAGTCGGAGCCGACCCCCCAGCCGCACGGGCGGGACGCCGAAGCCGTCCGTGAGTACGAGGAGCTGTTCACCACCACGATGATGGAATCGGGCCTGCCCAAGATGATGTCGCGGGTGATGGTCTGTCTGCTCACCAGCGACTCCGGCAGCATGACGGCGTCCGAGCTCGCCCGGCGCCTCCAGGTCAGCCCGGCGACCATCTCCAAGTCGATCGCCTTCCTGGAGAGCCAGGTCCTCGTCCGCAGGGAGCGCGACGAGCGCCGCCGCGAGCGCTACATCGTCGATGAGGACCTCTGGTACCGGACGGTGATAGCCAGTGCCCGTTCCCTCGCCCAGCAGGTCGAGGTCGCGCGGCAGGGCGCCGGTGTCCTGGGCCCCGGCACCCCGGCCGCCGTCCGCCTGGAGAACGTCGCCCGCTTCCTCGACTTCGTCGGCGAGAGCCTCGCCCGTGCCGCGGAACAGGCCCGCGAGATCCTCGGTACGAAAGCCGATACGGCCCCGGCAGACCCCGCCGGTCCGGCCCCGGACCTCGCCGGTCCGGCTCCGGAACGCTGAGCCCGGAACGCCGGGCATCGGACAACCGGCTGCGAGTGCCGAATGGGGACCACGCACTGAGGTTCGGGTGACGTCCGCAGGCCGCGGCGCAGCCCCCTGCCCGTGGCGGGCAGGAGTGTGCGACATCCCGTGGGTTGCTCTGAGGGCCGCTGAGTCCACGACCCCGTGGCCAGGAGGTTCGTCTTCTCCCCGGCAGTTGTTCGCGGGCTGACGTAACTTCGGGATTCCTGAAGTGTTCTCACCATGTCCGATCGGTTCGCGATCTGCTGAAGGTGAGGAGGCTCGGGTTGGCGCTGTCTGCCGTACGGGACCTGCGTGATGTCCGGCCGCCAGCCACGGCGGAGGAGCTGGAGCAGTTCGAGACCGATGTGCTGGCGGGGTTCGTGCTGGCGCGGGCCTCGGCGGGGCTGGCGGACGGCACGATCCGCGGGGCGAAGGACGCGGCGCTGCGGATTCCACCGTCCGGGCCGGAGGTCAAGACGCTGTTCGCCGGGTGGGGCGGCGAGCCGGCGACCTGCCGGAAGTTCGCCCCGACCGCCCGGAACCACACCGCCTCCAAGCTGATGTCCCAGGTCGGGCTGCGGGTCAGCGAAGCGTGCAAGCTCGATCTGGCGGACATCAAGTGGGATCTGGGCCGCTTCGGCAAGCTCCACGTCCGCCACGGAAAGGGAGCCCGGGGCTCGGGCCCGCGTGAGCGGATGGTCCCTCTGGCCAACGGCGCCGACCGCACGCTCCGCTGGTTCATCGAGGACGTCCGGGGCCAGTTCGACGACGACCACACCCGCCCCGGTGCCCCGCTGTTCCCCTCCGAACGCAGATGCGCCGACGGCTCCTCGGGCCGGGTCGGCGACGATGCCCTGCGCGGCGGACTCAAGGCCGCGGCCATGGCGCATCTGCCGACGTGGGGCGACAAGCTCACCCCGCACGTTCTGCGGCACTTCTGCGCGTTCGAGCTCTACCTCGGCGGACTCGACCTGATCGCGATCCAGGAAGTCCTCGGACACTCCTGGATCGCCACGACCATGCGATGCGTCTCCTCGGACTTCCGCACCCGCACCCTGCGCCGGCATCTGGACGCCACCGTCGCCGCCGCCCTCCAGGCCCAGAACGGAGGGCGGGCATGAAGCGCAAGGTCGGCTACACCTGGCGGTTGCGTGAGGTGATGGCCCAGCACCGCGTCTTCACCGCGACCGAGCTGGTGCCCCTGCTGCGAGAACGCGGCATCGACCTGTCCGCTTCCCAGGTCCACCGCATGGTTTCCGGAACCCCGGAGCGGCTGTCGTTGCAGGTCATGGCCGCGCTCTGCGACATCCTGTCCTGCACCCCGGCCGACCTGGTGGCCACCACCGCCGAGAACGCCGGCGTCCGCAAGACCGCCACCGGCGACCTTCCCACCCCGCCTTCGAACGTCGCGAAGCTCCGCCCCCGCGCAGCCCGCATCCTGCCCGGCGCATGACCCGCCCCTACGCCACCGACGAACAGTACGAACGCTGGTCCATGGCCGATTGCTGCCGATGCGGCCGCCGCAGACACAAGGCCGGCACCTGGCCGGACGGATACGTCTGCCGGACCTGCTCGGACCGCGCCGTCCGGACAAGGGGCATCTGCCCGGGATGCGGCCGGGACCGTGCCCTTCACGGGCTCCGCCCCAGTGACGGGGCTCCGATCTGCACCACCTGCGCCGGCTTCTCCCAGACCTTCGACTGCTCACGGTGCGGATTCGAGGGCAAGCTCCTGCGCGGTCGGCTCTGCGAACGCTGCACGCTCACCGACCGGCTCACCGCACTCCTGGACGACGGCACCGGTCATATCCGTCCCGCGCTGGTCCCGCTGTTCGACCTGCTGGTGGCGATGGACAAACCCAGGAGCGGGCTGGCCTGGCTGGAGATGCGCCGCGGCCAGCCGGGTAACGCCTCACAGTTGCTGCGGCGGCTCGGCCTCGGCCAGGTCCCGCTGACCCACGACGCCTTCCACGAGCTCCAGCCCTGGCGGGCCGCCGCTCATCTGGAAGAACTCCTGATGACGTGCGGAGTCCTGCCCGCGGTCGACAAGCACATCTGTTCCTTCCAGCGCTGGCTTCCCGGGCACCTGGCCGGCATCGCCGATCCCGAGCACGTCAAGACGATCAGGCTCTTCGCGACCTGGCGCGTCCTTCCTCGGCTGCGGGCCCGCGCCGAGCGGAGCCACATCACACCCAGCGTCCGGCGGTTCGCCGCCGAGCAGATCAAGTACGCTACCGCCTTCCTGCAATGGCTCGGTGAGCGCAACAGCACCCTCGCGTCCTGCGGCCAGATCGACATCGACGCCTGGTACGCCGAGAACACCGAACACGGCCGCACCTGTCTGCGAGCCTTCCTCAACTGGGCCGTGCAGGGCCGCCACTGCCGACGCTCTCTTTCCATCCCCGCTATGAAGGTCTCCCGGCGGGCCGCACTGAGTGAGGACGAGCGCCTCGATGCCCTCGGCCGACTGCTGACCGACGCGGAGATTCCGATGCGTCTGCGTGTCGCAGGAGTCATCGTGCTCCTCTACGCGCAGCCCGTGAGCCGCATCGTCCGGCTCAGCGTCGACGACGTGATCCGCGTCGGCGAGACCGTGCTGCTGAGGCTCGGGGATCCAGCCTCGCCCGTTCCCGCACCGGTCGCTGACTTGCTGCTGGAGCACATCGCGAACCGCGACAACATGAACACCGCCACCACCCCGGCGTCCCGCTGGCTCTTCCCGGGCCGCCGAGCCGGCCAGCCGTCCCGCCCGGATCATCTGTCCGCGCTCCTGAACGAGGTCGGGGTCCCGGCCGCCGCTGCCCGCGGCGCCGCCATCCGTCAGCAGCTCCTCGAACTGCCCGCCCCTGTCGTCGCGGACGCCCTCGGCTACCACGACAAAACCACCAGCCGCCTGATCAGAGAGGCCGGCGGGACCTGGAGCCGATACGCGGTCGGCGATCACACGGACGACCATGCACACGCCCGGACCTGTGCCTGCGGAACGTGAAGGCAGGCTGGTGCACTCACCTGCTAAGGTCTCCGTCAGTAGTGAGCCTTCCTGGCCCGGATACAACATCCGCCCAGGGAGGCTTTTTTCATGCCCTGGCGCCGCTTGTCCGGGGACCAGCGCTCATCAAACAGGCGTCAGCCCTAAGCCTCGGTATCACCTGATCCGGGCATGCGGGGCGCGCGCCGGTTGGCCACCTCTGCAAAGGAGTCACGTGCCAGACGTATCCATTCGCCTCGCAGGCATCGCCGACCGCCCCGTAGTGGAGCGGCTATGGCTGATGTTCTGCCATGACATGTCGGAGTTCGACAGTCTGCTGCCCAACACTGACGGAACCTTCCGCAGTGACCGGCTCCACATGGCCTTCTCTGAGCCCGACTGGGCGCCATACCTCCTCACAAGCGGTGACAGCCCCGCTGGGTTCGCGTTCGTCCGCAGTCTGACCGCCCCGACACGGGTGCTGAACAGCTTTTTCGTGGTGCGCGGCGCACGGCGTACAAGGGTCGGGCTGCATGCTGTTCAGGAGATTGCGGCCAGACACCCAGGCTCGTGGGAAGTCGCGTTTCAGGATGCCAACATCGCCGCGGTGCACTTCTGGCGTCGCGTCGCCACGGAGATCGCCGACGACGCATGGACAGAGGAACGCAGACCGATACCAGGTCGGCCCGACCTGCCTCCTGACGTCTGGATCTCGTTCAACACCCCTGCGGAGAGGCACGACTGAGCATCAAAGCTGGGAAGCCGCCGAGCACACTCGGCGGCACCGCCCACGCTGGCTAGGCAAGACAATGGGGGTCACCGAGCTGCTTTCGCTACACACCGTCAGCATCGCCCTCGCTGCACCCAAGAAGTGGCGACAGTTGAATACGCGAGCCCACCAGTAAACCACCGCCGGTTCAGCCGATCTCGGCGAGCACGTGGCCCGGTACCTCGGTACCAGCGTCGGCGGTTCGTTCACCGTCCGGGCCCCAGGCGCCGGCGGCGCCGCAGCCCACGCCATCCTCGTTGTTGCCGAGGACGTTGCCGAGCACCACGTGGAGACCGAACTCCCGGGCCCGCACCGGATAGACCTTCTCGAACGAGTCGTTATCGGCGGAGAGCACCGAGCTTGTCAGATAGACCGTGCAGCCGTCGGCGGCGGCCCGCTCGGCGAGTTCCGGGAAGCGGTTGTCGTAGCACGTGGCCAGCGCGAACCGGATGCCCTCCAGCTCGAAGCGGCCGTCCCGGCCGCCCGCTGCGAAGACCTCGTGCTCAATGCCGTACAGGTGCTGCTTGTCGTACCGGGCGAGGAGTCCGCCATCCGGACCGATGACGAGCGAGGTGACCGTGGGCCGGCCCTCCGCCGTGTGCACGGGACCGTTGACGACCGCCGCCGCCGAGACGGCGCGGCACGCCTCCCGTACGGGTTCGAGGCGGGCGTCGCCCTCAGTGAGGACGAGGTTGGGGATGTCCCGGATCAGCGTCGGCTCGTAGCCGGTCACGGCGAGCTCGGCGAAGACGACCATGCGGGCGCCGTTGGCCCCGGCGGCCCGGATCAGGCCGGCGATGGTACGGACATTGGCGTCGATGTCCCCGGCGATCGGGGCGAACTGGGTGGCTGCGACAATCATGACCTACATCGTCGTCGCCGCCCGGGCCGCAGGAAACCCCCGGCCCACAGTACGGGAACCTGCTGGAGATCACGGAAAGTCACCACCACGCTCAGCAGCAGCCGCAACTCGCGACAGTTGAATACGCGAGCCCACCAGTACCGAGGCCGGAGGAGGGGGAGACGGAGCGGACCAGGGGCGGGATCCCCTGCGGCCGCCTCCGTCGAAAGCGGTTGGACGCGGCACCTTCCCGCAGCCGGTCGGGGGGAGGCGCCGCGTCGGGAGCACGAGTGATCAGCTGTCCGCCGAGCCGCCACGGACCACGCAGGAGCGGTTGTTCTCCCAGCCCCAGCCGTCGCCGTCGGGGTCCGAGGAGCCGGAGGCGCAGTAGGGGTAACCGTTCGGGGCGGTGCCACCGCCCTCCCCGCCTCCGTACACCGTCGCGGGCTCGGACGTGGTCGAGACGCCGTTGGCCCCGGTGAGGAATCGGCTGCCCCAACTGGTGGGCGCTTCCGGGTCGAAGCCGTCGACCATGTCGAGGTATTCGACCCCGCTGCCGTTCCCGCTCCAGGACCAGCCGATGTATCCCACCTTCAGGGACTGGGCGGTCGCCATGATGGCGTCCTCGTCCGGGTCGCCGTCACTGTGCGCGTTGCCGAACTCGCCCACGACGATGGGCAGTCGGTTGTTCACGAAATGGTTGAGGTAGTCCTGCACCTCGGCTGCGGTGTCGTACACGCCGTACATGTGGATCGAGAAGATCGTGTTGCGGTCGGGGTCGGAACCGAAGACGGAGGCGGCGTTGGCCCTCATGGTGTTGGACCAGTCCTGGCCCCAGTTGGGCGCGTCGACCATCAGCGCGTGGTGGAGGCCGGCGCCGACCTCGCGGGCCGGATCGACCGGAGCGTGTTCAGCGTCGAATCGACGTCCTGCCGTGCCCGTCAGCACGTGGTCGGCGCCCGTAGGAAGAAGCCACGTGCCCCGAGAAAGGACGACGCCCCGGCGCCACCACCCCGCGACGGAGGGCCCGGACGGTCTCGGGGCGGCCCGACCTGCAAGATTTACCTCGCGGGTGAAGGCGACTGTCGGCCGATGGCCTTCCTGGTCACGCCTGGCCAGTGGGGCGACGCGCCGCAGATGGTCAGGGTCCTCGAACGTATCCGCGTTCCCCTCCGCAGGGCGGTCGCCCTCGGACACGGCCGGACCACTTGGGCGGCGGTCTCAGTGCCCGAGGAACCACAGATATCGACGACACCGGCCCGACCGGAGCCGTGATCACCGTGGACGCGCTGCACCCCCAAAGATCCTGCAGCCCCTTCCTGGAACCGGACCCGAACCCGAACCCGGAGCCGACGTCGGTGCCGGACCTGCATTCCGGCCGGGACCGCAGGAAGGGGCTGCAGGAAGGGGCTGCAGGAAGGGCTGCGGAAGCGCGGTGACCGCTTTACTTGGTCGCGCCCTGGGCGAAGCCGTTGTAGATGTAGCGCTGGAGGAACAGGAACGCGATCAGAGTGGGGACGATGACGAGAACTGCCCCTGCCGAGATGTTCTCCCAGTGGGCTCCGAAGGGGCCCTTGAAGCGGAACAGGGCGGTGGAGATCGTGCCGAGTTCCTGGGAGAGCATGTAGAGGAAGGGGATGTGGAAGTCGTTGTAGACGGTGATCCCCTTGATGATCACCACGGTTGCGATCGCCGGCTTGAGCAGCGGGAGGATGATCTTGCGGTAGACGGTGAACGAGTTCGCTCCGTCCAGTCGCGCGGCTTCGTCCAGGGAGGCCGGGATGCCGCGGATGAACTGCAGGAAGATGTAGATCGAGACGATGTCCGTGCCCATGTAGAGCAGGATCGGGGCCCAGCGCGTGTCGAACAGCCCGAAGCCGTTGATGACTTGGAAGGTCGCTACCTGTGTGGTCACCCCGGGAACGAGGGCGGCGATCAGGAAGAGGCCCATGACGAGCTTCTTGGCGCGGAAGCGGAAGCGGTCGATGGCGTAGGCCGTCATCGACCCGATGAGCACGGTGCCGGTGATCGAGAACAGCAGGATGAACGCGGTGTTGCCGAAGGCCGTCAGTATCCGGCCGTCGGAGAACGCGGTCATGTAGTTGTCGAAGTTCAGCCAGTTGCCGGGGAGCGACAGCGCGTTGCCCTCGGCCGCTTCCTCTGAAGTCTTCAGGGACGTGAGGAAGACGACGGAGAGCGGGAGAAGCACCACCAGCGAGGCGACGACGAGTGACAGGTGGACGAGTGCCTGCCCGATCCTGCCGCGCAGTTCGGCGGAGCGGCGCGAGGGGGCGGTGGTCTGCTGGGCCGTGGTCATACGAGGTCCACCTTTTCGTCGGGCACGAGCCGGCGCTGGATCCAGGTGATCAGCAGGATGATCAGCAGCAGCACGACGGCGGCCGCGGAGGCCAGTCCGGTTTTGTTGAACTGGAACGCGAGCTTCACGGTCTGGATGACGAACGTCGATGTGCCGGTCGCACCGCCGGTCATGATGTAGGGGATCTCGAAGACGGCGAGTGAGCCGGAGATCGCCAGGATGATGCTCAGGCTGAGGACGGGCTTGATGCTGGGGGCGATGACGTGGCGGAACTGCTGCAGCCGGCTCGCGCCGTCCAGTTGAGCGGCCTCGTAGAGTTCGCCGGGGATCGACTGGATGGCACCGAGGAACAGGACGAAGTTCAGGCCGGTGAAGCGCCAGACCGAGACGCCGGCGAGCGAGGTGTTGGCCGAAGCGGGGTCGCCCAGCCACGCGTGGTCGGTCCCCACTCCGAACCAGGACAGGACCGAGTCCAGGGTGCCGCCGTCCTGAAAGAAGTACAGGAAGACGAAGCCGATGGCCACGCCGTTGATGAGGTAGGGGAAGAAGAGCAGGCCCTTGAACAGGTTGCGGAACCGCAGATTGAAGCTGAGCACCGTGGCGAAGTACAGCGCGACGACGATCTGCACCCCGGATGCCGCCAGGTAGTAGAGGCTGACGAAGAACACGCGGAAGAGCTCGGGGCGGGTGAAGATCTGGACGTAGTTGTCCGCCCCGGTGAAGTCGCGGTCGGGGCTGATCCCGTCCCAGTCCGTGAAGCTGTAATAGATCATGTTCGCCACGGGGACGTAGGTGAACGTGATCAGCAGCGCCAGCGGCGCCACCAGGAAGAGCCAGGGTGTTGCGCGACGCAGCAGTCGTCCCCGCGGCGGGTGCGGCGGTGCGGTCCGGCCGCCGTCGGCGGTCCCTCCTCCTGGCCGCTGACCGTCCCACTGCCATCATCTACGACAACGACATCATGGCGGTCGCGGGCGCCGGCGTCGCGGCGGAGATGGGCTTCGTCGTTCCGGACGACGTCTCCCTGCTCGCATGGGACGACTCCCAGCTGTGCAGGATCACCCACCCGACCCTGTCGGCCATGAGCCACGACGTGCACCACTTCGGCGCGGAGGTGACCCGGACCCTCTTCTCCCTGATCGAGGGCACGCACACCGGGTCGCTCCAGGTCCCCACTCCCTCCCTCACCCCGAGAGGAGCCACCGCACCGGCACCCCAGCAGTGAGCCGACACGGCACGGCCGGCCGGACGGACCCCGGCGTCCCGATCCCTCTCGCCTTCACCGTCGCCCGGCTGCTCCCGCCCGTCGGGGCGGCGTTCATCCGGGCGGCGGCCCCGGTCAGCGGGGCGCGGCGGTTTTCGCGCGGAAGGTCTGTCGATAGGTCAGGGGTGCCACCCCGATCGTGAGTGCCATGTGCCGGCGCAGGGAGGCGCCGGTGCCGAGGCCGGCCTCCTCGGCGATGCGGTCCACCGGGAGGTCGGTGACCTCCAGCAGGCGGCGTGCGTGTTCGACGCGTTGCCGGGTCAGCCACTGGCCGGGCGTCATCCCGACCTCGTCCCGGAAGCGGCGCGAGAAGGTCCGTACGCTCATCCCCGCGTGCCGGGCCAGTTCGGCGAGCGCGAGGGGGCGGCCGAGGCGGGCGAGGGCCCACTCCCGGGTGGCCGAGGTGCTGCTCCGTGCCTCCTCCGGGACCGGCCGCTCGATGAACTGAGCCTGCCCGCCCTCCCGCCAGGGCGGTACGACGCACAACCGGGCCACCCGGTTGGCGACGACGCTGCCGTGGTCGCGGCGCAGCAGGTGCAGGCACAGGTCCACCCCGGCGGCGACCCCGGCGGCGGTGAGGACGCGACCGCCGTCGACGAACAGCACGTCGGCGTCGACCCGGACCCGGGGGAAGGCGCGCTGGAAGCGCTCCGCCTCGTTCCAGTGGGTGGTGGCGCGGTGGCCGTCGAGGAGGCCGGCGGTGGCCAGGACGTAGGAGGCGGTGCACATCGAGACGATGCGGGCGTCGGCCGGCAGGCGGTCGAGGGCCGCGGCGAGTTCGGCGGGCAGCCAGTCCGCGGCGGTGGGCCCGTCGCCGTCCGGGGACGGTTCGCAGAAGAAGGGCGGGACGACGAGGGTGTCCGCGGTGGCGAGGACCTCGGCACCGTGCTCGACCGTGATGCTGAAGTCGGCGCTGGTACGGACCGGGCCGCCGTCGAGACTGCAGGTCAGGACCTCGTAGAGCGGATCGCCGCCAGGTCCCTCGGCCGTGCCGAAGATCCGTACGGGGATGGTCATCTCGAAGGGGTAGACCCCGTCGAGGGCGAGGACGACGACCCGGTGTGCGCGTGCGGCAGTCATGGCCAGATCTTTTCAGATCGTGGCAGTCCGGCCACTCGTCCGGTCGAATCGGGCCGGGCACGCTTGATCGCATGACGACGACACGGGCCACGGAAGCCACTCGTACCTCGCACACCCCGCAGACATCCCCCGCCGCACCGGAGCCGGGGCCGCGGCCCACCATGCGGGCCGTCACCCAGGACGGCCTCGGAGGCCCCGAGGTCCTCCGCCTCGCCACCGTCGACCGGCCCGAACCCGGTCCGGCCGAGGTCCTCGTACGGATCCATGCGACGGCGGTCAACCCCACCGACGTCTGGCACCGCGAGACCGGGGGCCTGGCCGGTGCCGACGCGCCGCCCGTCCCGCTCGGCTGGGACCTCTCGGGCACCGTCGAGGCCGTCGGCATCGGCGTCACCCTGTTCCGCCCCGGCGACGAGGTCTTCGGCATGCCGCGGCACCCCGTCCCGGCGGGCACGTACGCCGAGTACGCCACCTCGCCCGCCCGCCACCTGGCCCACAAGCCGGCCGGCCTCGACCACGTGGCGGCCGCCGCACTGCCGCTGGCCGGCCTGACGGCGTGGCAGGCGCTGGTCGACACCGCGGACGTGCGGCCGGGGCAACGCGTCCTGGTCCACGCGGCGGCCGGCGGGGTCGGCCACCTCGCCGTCCAGATCGCCAAGTCCCGCGGCGCGTACGTGATCGGCACCGCCAGCGCCCCCAAGCACGACTTCGTGCGCTCGCTCGGCGCGGACGAGGTCGTCGACTACCGCACCACCGACTTCGCCGGGACCGTGACCGGTGTGGACGTCGTCCTCGACACGATCGGCGGCGAGTACGGACCGCGCTCGTTGCGGACCCTGCGCCCCGGTGGCCTGGTGGTCTCGCTCGCCTCCCCGGCCGAGGCCGCGCTCGCCGACGAGGCCGACCGGAACGGCGTCCGGGCCGTGTTCCTCGCGGTGGAGGCCGACCGCGCGGGCATGCGGGCCCTCGCCGAACTCGCCGAAAGCGGTGCGCTGCGCCCGCACATCGCCGAGGTGCTGCCGCTCGCACGGGTCGGCAGGGCGCACGAGCTCTCCGGGTCCGGCCGCACCAGCGGCAAGATCGTCCTGACCACCGACGCCCACCGCCGGACCTTTGGGGAGGAACCGCGATGACGGCGTACGTGGGGGTTGATACTGGTGGACTCGCCCATTCAACTGTCGCCAGTTCCGCCTGGGGCCCAGCCTGCTGGTGACCGTACGTGGTCGTCGGCGTAGCGACTCCAGTCCTCTCCGACCTCGGATGCGAGGCGGGTCGCGATGACGTCGTGGTAGCCGAGGGCGTCGACGACGGGACGGCATCTCCAGGACCCACTGTGGCGGATCGCTCCGGTCCGGGCGGCGGCTGTGGGGACGCCGAGGTCGTCGAGCTGACCGGAGAGGGCAGCCGTTCTTCACGGTGGCGTCGGCGAGGGCGAGCCAGGCCGACATCGACGCCGCGGGCTCAACGAGTCGCCCCGACAGGTCGCGACACCTGGTTGCGGCACTAACCTGCGGTGGTGACCGGAACCGAGCTGGATGAGTTGATCGTTGCCGACGGCGCGGCGCTGCGCGCGTGGCTGCTGGACAACCACACCGCCTCTCCCGGCGTGTGGCTCGCCCTGACCAGGAAGGGCGGCACCGTTACCACGCTGACCTGGCAGCAGGCGGTCGACGAGGCACTGTGCTTCGGCTGGATCGACGGGCAGGCCCGCAAGCGCGACGAGGAGAGCTCCTGGCGGCGGTTCACCCCGCGCCGGCCCCGCAGCGTCTGGTCCCAGCGCAACGTCGCCAACGTGGCCCGGTTGGAGGCGGCCGGCCTGATGCAGCCCGCCGGCCGCGCCGCGGTCGACGCCGCGAAGGCCGACGGGCGGTGGACGGCCGCCTATGCGCCGTCATCGGAAGCGGAGGTGCCGGCCGACCTGCGCGTCGCAATCGCCGCCGACCCAGCGGCGCAGGCGATGTTCGAGGTGCTCACCAAGACCAACCGCTTCGCCCTCATCAGCCGGGTCAATGCCGTCAAGCGGGCCGAGACGCGAACCCGGAAGATCGCCGAGTGCGTGGCGATGCTGGTCCGGCACGAGACGATCCACCCGCAGAGAGCCAGGCCGGCGGACCCGCCGGCGTCGTGACCGGGCTCCTGCCGGAACGGACAAACCCAGCCCATTGAGCGGAACTGTTCTCGAAGCCCTGCCTCGTCCGCTTCAAGACGGGTGAAGGTCTCCGCTGGTGCGCGGCCGGCCGTATCGTTCGACGAGGGCGTTGCCGATCGAGGCCAGGCGGTCTCGGACCTCCGGAGGGCCGGTCACCTCGACCCATTCGACCAGCCCGGAGAGCTCGCCGGCGAGGATGTACTCATTGGGGCCGCGGATCACGACCTCGATGCGGCCATCGGTCGTGGAACCTCCCACGTCGAGCCGGTCGCCGAGCGCCATCCGGAGTATGCCTGTCCCGTCGGGTGTGCATACCGCCTGGACCTCCAGCGGCGTTCGTTTGCGATCGACCTCTTCGGCGATCTCGTTCCAGCTCTCGGCAAGGTCGAAGTCCCCGGGTCGGTGCACGGGGTCGCCGGTCGGGTCGGCGGACGACACGCGGTCGATCCGGAAGATCCGTCGGCCGGTCTCGGTGTTGGAGACGAGATACCACACAGGACCTTTGGCGACGATGCCCAGCGGGTGGACGGTTCTCCGGGTTTCGACGCCTTTGCTGTCGACGTAGCCGAGCGACACCTGGACGCCGCGGATCACCGCGTCCTGGAGTTCGTCGAGGAAGCGAGGCGGCCGGTGCTCGATCCGGCTCGCCCCCCATCGCTGCGGGTCTACGACCAGCGACGACGCTGCTGCCTCGGCCTGCACCCGGAAGGGTTTCGGTAGGGCATGGACGAGCTTGCGCAGAGCTGCTTTCATCGCCGGCGTCGCATCCGAGGCCGGACCGACAGCCAGGAACAGGGCGCGTGCCTCACTGGCGGTCAACCCGGACAGGTCGGTACGAGCGCCGCCCACGAGGCGCCAGCCGCCGCCTCGGCCCTGCACGGAGTACACGGGCACCCCGGCCATGGCCAGGGCGTCGAGGTCACGGCGGGCGGTGCGCTCGGAGACGTCCAGCTCTCGGGAGACCTCTGCGGCTGTCACCTGCTCGCGCCGTTGGAGCAAGAGGAGTATGGCCACCAGCCGATCGGATCGCATACTGACAAAACTCTCATAAAAACCGGTCATGAGGTGACCGGTTTGGGGAGCAAGCTGGCGACATGACCTCATCGAGGAGGTCGACCGCCGCCGAACGCCCCCAGAGAGGAAAAGCAGTGTTCAATCGAGCAGAATTTCCCGAGCCCACCCTCATCCAGGTCAACGGTGTGGAGCTCGAAGTCTTCGAGGCAGGCCGGGAGAACAAGGGCAAGCCCATCGTGCTCTGCCACGGCTGGCCGGAGCACGCCTTCTCCTGGCGTCACCAGATGCCCGTCCTCGCAGCGGCCGGCTACCACGTCATCGCACCGAACCAGCGGGGTTATGGCAACTCATCCCGCCCGACCGAGGTGACGGACTACGACATCGAACACCTGACGGGTGACCTCGTCGCGCTCCTGGACCACTATGGCTACGAGGACGCCACCTTCGTCGGCCATGACTGGGGTGCGTTCGTCGTCTGGGGACTGACCCTGTTGCACCCCGACCGGGTGAACAAGCTGATCAACCTGAGCCTGCCTTACCAGGAGCGCGGAGAAACGCCGTGGATCGAGGTCATGGAAACCTTCCTCGGCGGCGACTTCTACTTCGTCCACTTCAACCGGCAGCCGGGCGTCGCGGACGCCGCGTTCGATGCCAACACCTCCCAGTTCCTCCGCAACCTCTACCGGAAGAACGTGCCCCCCGCACCCCCTGAGCCGGGCATGGCATTCATCAACCTCGCCGAGGCGGAAACACCACTCGGCGAGCCCATCATGAGCGACAGCGACCTGGCCGTCTACGTCTCCGCGTTCGAGACGTCTGGATTCACGGGCGGCATCAACTGGTACAGGAACCTCGACCGCAACTGGCACCAGCTGGCGGACGCGGACCCGATCATCAAGCAGCCCGCCCTCATGATCTACGGCGACCAGGACTTCGCGATCCCGAGGTTCGAAAGACTGGCGGAGTTCGTGCCCAACGTGGAAGTGGTCGGCCTGGACTGCGGTCACTGGATCCAGGAGGAAATGCCAGAAGAAACCAACCAGGTGATTTCGGAATGGCTGGAACGGCAGGGCTAGTGTCCTGTGATCCGGTTCGTATCACCTGAAGGCCGAGTTCTCGCATCACACCGATGACAAATGGGCTCGCGAAATCAACTCTCGCCGGTTGTTTTGGATGCCCAGCCGACCGGTGACCTCCCGTGGTCTCCGGCGGCGTATCGGCTCCAGGTGCCGCCGGTCTCGTTGCGGAGGCGACGGGTGGTCTTGTCGTGGTAGCCGAGAGCGTCCGCGACGACAGGTGCGGGCAGTTCGAGGAGTTGCTGTCGGATGGCGGCGCCGCGGGCGGCGGCGATCGGGATTCCGACCTCGTTCAGGAGCGCGGACAGGTGGTTGGGGCCGAGCGGCCGGCCGGTCCGGCGGCCGGGGAGGAGCCGGCGGGACGTCGGGTTGGCCGCGGTGTTCATGTTGCCGCGGTTCGTGATGTGCTCCAGCAGCAGGGCGGAGACCGGCGCCGGGACGGGCGAGGGTGGCTCACCGAGTCGTAGCAGCACGGCGTCGCCCTCGCGGATGACGTCGTCAAGGGTGAGCCGGACGACGCGGCTCAGCGGTTGTGCGTGGAGAAGAACGATGACTCCGGCGACGCGGAGTCGCAGCGGTATCTCCGTGTCGATCAGAAGTCTGCCCAGGGCGGCGAGGCGTTCGTCTTCGCTCAGTGCGGGCCGGCGGGAGATCTTCATTGTGGGGATGGTCAAGGAACGTCGGCAGTGACGGCTCTGCACGGCCCAGTCGAGGAAGCCTCTCAGCCGGGTGCGGGCGTGCTCGGCGTTCTCGGCGAACCAGGCGTCGATGTCGACCTGGCCGCACGACGCGAGGGTGGTGTTCCGCTCGCCGAGCCATTGCAGGAAGGCGGTCGCGTACTTGATCTGTTCGCCGGCGAAGCGGCGGATGCTGGGTGTGATGTGGCTCCGCTCGGCTCGGGCCCGTAGTCCGGGGAGGACGTGCCAGGTCGCGAAGAGCTTGATCGTCTTGGTGTGCTCGGGTTCGGCGATGTCGGAGAGATGGCCGGGGAGCCAGCGCTGGAAGGAACAGATGTGCTTGTCGACCGCGGGCAGGACTCCGCAGGCCATGAGGAGTTCTTCCAGGCGGGAGGCTGCCCGCCAGGGCTGGAGTTCGTGGAACGCATCGTGGGTCAGCGGAATCTCGCCCAGGCCGAGTCGACGAAGCAGCTGCGAGGCGTTTCCCGGCTGCCCGCGACGCATGTCCAGCCAGGCCAGTCCGCTTCCGGGCTTGTCCATCGTCACCAGCAGGTCCAACAGCGGGACCAGCGGGGGACGGACGCGGCCCGTGCCGTCGTCGAGGAGTGCGGTGAGCCGGTCGGTGAGCGTGCAGCGTTCGCAGAGCCGACCGCGCAGGAGCTTGCCCTCGAAGCCGCAGCGTGAGCAGTCGAAGGTCTGGGAGAAGCCGGCGCAGGTGGTGCAGATCGCGGCCCCGTCACCGGGACGGAGCCCGGGAAGGGCCCGGTCCTCGCCGCATCCCAGGCAGATCCCCCGTGTCCGGACGGCTCGGTCCGAACAGGTCCGGCAGACGTATCCGTCCGGCCAGGTGCCGGCCTTGTGCCTGCGGAGACCGCATCGGCAGCAATCGGCCATGGACCAGCGCTCGTACTGTTCGTCGGTGGCGTAGGGGCGGGTCATGCGCCGGGCAGGATGCGGGCCGCGCGGGGGCGGAGCTTCGCGACGTTCGAAGGCGGGGTGGGAAGGTCGCCGGTGGCGGTCTTGCGGACGCTGGCGTTCTCGGCGGTGGTGGCCACCAGGTCGGCCGGGGTGCCGGTCGAGTTTCTGACGGATGAGCAAGCCGCGAAGCATGCGGCGTACGACGGGGCGCCGTCCCGTACGGAGTTGGAGCGGTTCTTCTTCCTGGACGCCGCGGTGAACCAGCCGCGCGCGGACGGTTTCGACGTTCGCGATGAGGACGTGGCCCGCCTCTCGCCGTTCGTGCGGCATCACATCAACACGCTCGGCCGGTACTCCTTCCGGCTTCCCGAACTGCCGGGCGGCCCGCGCCCACTGCGCGATCAGGACGCGGCCGAAGAGGCATGACCCAAGTGCGGTGGCCGTCACCGCCGGGGGCTGTCCCGGCGGTGACGTTCGCACTGGTTACCGGCTCGTAGGGTGCCGGGAGCCGTAACACCGGCGGAGGGCGTGGCGGCTATGCGTGGTGGTGGGTGCGGCAGGCGGTTCGTGGCGCGGGCGGCGTGGACGGCGGCCGGAGCAGCGGATCAACCCGGCGTCACCGCACCCTCCGGCACTCCGAACCACTCCTCCAGCGCTTCCACCAGTCCGACCGTCGACATCGGAGCCTGTGCCCCCGCGTCGGCCGCCCAGGCCGTGAAGCCGTCCGGACGGACGAGGACCGCCGCCAGTTCCGGGCGGGACGGGCAGCCGGCCGTCAGGGTGTCGACGCGGCCGGCGTACCCCGCGGCGAGGGCCCGGAGCTCCGGGTCGTCGGTGAGGTCGAGCAGGAGCGCCCGGCCGCCGTGGAGGTGGTCCGCGAGGCGGCTGCCGTCGGTGAGTTCGAGGTCCGGGGTGCTGCGGCCGGTCAGCGGGTGCTCGCCCGGCAGCTCGTACCGCACCCCGCCGCCGTTGAGCCGCGCGGTGAGGTACGTGGTGCCCACGACCGTCCCCGCCAGGTCGCCGACGATCTCGCGCAGGGCCCGGGACTGCGGATCCGGGCGCATGGCCGCGACCTGGGACCGGGTCCAGTCCAGGACCCACGCACCGACCGGGTGCCGCTCGGAGGCATACGTGTCCAGCAGCCCTTCCGGAGCCCGGCCGCCGATCACCGCGGCGAGCTTCCAGCCGAGGTTCATCGCGTCCCCGACACCCAGGCTCAGCCCCTGGCTCCCGAACGCGGAGTGCACGTGCGCCGCGTCGCCCGCCAGCAGAACCCGGCCCTTGCGGTACTCGGTGACCTGGCGGGCGTGGTCGGTGAAGCGGGTCGCGGTCCGCACCCCGGTGATCGTGACATCCACGCCGGATACACGGCGCAGCCGCGCCTGGAGGTCCTCGGCGGTGACCGGCGCGTCCCGGTCGGCCGGCGGGCCGTCGAACTCCACGGTGACGACGCGGCCCGGCATCGGCCCGTAGGCGTACACCCCGGTGTCCGTGGCGGTCCAGCCGACCTCAAGGTCCTCGGCGCCGGTCATCTCCACGACCGCCTGGTGACAGGTGATCTCCGGGTCCGTACCGGGAAATTCAAACCCTGCGAGCTTGCGGACCACACTGCGGCCGCCGTCGCAGCCCACGAGCCAGCCGGCGCGTATGGCCCCGTGGCCGGTCCGCACGGTGACGGCCCCGTCATCCGCGTCGAAGCCGGTCAGCTCCACCCCCCGGCGCACATCGACGCCGAGCTCGCCCGCCCTCCCGCCGAGCAGCCGCTCGATGTCCTGCTGCGCCACGAAAGCGATCTCGGCGGCGGGTCCGGCGTCGCCGAGGCCCGGTTCCGTACGGTCGACCAGGTCGGCGCGCAGCATGATTCCGGCGAAGTGCCCGACGATCCCGAGCCCTTGGCCCGCGGCCCCGCCTCCGTCCCCGCCGTTCCGCTCGCGCATGAATGCCTGGAAGCGGTCCGTCGCCTGCCGCTGCACCTCGGCCAGCGCGGGCAGCATGCCCCTGCGGTAGAGCGCCTCGGCGCCGGGCGTGGTGATCGCCCCGCCCTTGATCGTCGGGTCCACTTCGGTGAGGCGCTCCAGGACGGCCACGCGCGCGCCCCCGAGCCGCAGCTCGCAGGCCAGCATCAGTCCGACCGGGCCGCCTCCGGCCACCACTACGTCTACGTCATAGTCCATGGCGCCGACTATGACCGAGGGTCCAAGAAGCCAAAAAGGCGCCGAGCTGTCAAGGGACCAGCCCAGCGAGGAGAATGGGGCCGGCACAGTTGGCACTGAGAACGACCAAGCAATGAGGTTCATCGGCTGCCAGTGCCGCATCAGGCAACGTTCGCCTCGCTGATGGAGCGCGGGGAAGTAAATCGGTGGGGTGATGCAGGGGAATCTGCCACGATCATCGGATGGGTGCATTGGATGCAGTGGTAGGCAGGGTTGCTGGCGGGGCCACCGTGACGTTCCGGCCCAGCGGCTCCTCGATGGTCCCGCTGATACGTAGTCGGCAGCAGGTGATCGTTGCCCCGGTCGACCCGTCGAAGGTGGAGGTCGGAGACATCGTCCTCGCCCGTGTCGCCGGGACGGTCCACTTGCACTTGGTGTCGTCCGTGGACCTCGCCAGGAAGCGGGTGCAGATCAGCAATAACCGTGGCCGCGTCAACGGCTGGACCAGCCACGATCGTGTCTTTGGTATCTGTGTGACAGTCGACGGCATCACTCGGTCTGGCGCCGAAGGCAAGACGCTCGCGGCAGCCGACTCCGACGATCCCTCCTGAACCTGACGCTTCCGGCGGCATCGGCCGCCAAGCCATGCGGGTGGCAGAACGAGTGCGTGTTCGCGAGATCGATGACGACGAGGGCCAGCGGTTACTGCGGACAGTCCGCAGAGGCACGGGCTCCGTGGTGGCCTGGCGGCGCGCCCAGATGGTGCTGCTCTCCGCCCAGGGTATGCCGGTCGCGAAGATCGCGGAGGTGTCGTTCACCGGCGCGGACCGGGTCCGGGATGTGTTCCACAACTTCAACGCGGACGGCTTCGACTCGCTCTGACCGAAGCACCGGGGCGGACGACCGAGGACGTTCACGCTGCCCGAGCGCCGGGAGATCAAGAGGATCGCCAAGTCGAAGCCGGCCGAGCACGGCCTGCCGTTCTCGACCTGGAGCCTGGCCGAGCCGGCGGACTTCCTGGTCGCCGAGGGGGTGGTCGACGACATCAGCCACGAGGGACTTCGGGTCCTGCTCCGCGAGGAGGGCGTCCCGTTTCAACACGTGAAGACCTGGAAGACCTCCCGCGACCCGGACTACGCCTCGAAGAAGGCGAGGGTCGAGCACCTGTACGCGATCGCCGACGGTGAGGCCATACCTGAGGACGGCGAGCCCGAAGTCGTCTACTGCCCGGACGAGTTCGGACCGCTCAACCTCCAGCCGCACCCGGGCCGGCAGTGGGCCGAACGCGGCGGCCGGCACAAGGATCCCGACCGCAGGCCCAGACCGCGGCGGCGGGCGACCTGCACCCGCCCGCACGGGGTCCGGCACCTGTTCGCCGCCTACGACCCGGCCAAGGACCAGCTCTACGGGCACGTCAAGAAGACCAAGAACCGCTCCAAGTTCCTGGAGTTCTGCCGCTACCTTCGCTCGCTGCACCCGGCGGACATGCGCATCGCGATCGTCTGCGACAACTACTCACCGCACCTGACCACAAAACGCTGCCAGCGGGTCGGGACGTGGGCCGAGGCGAACAACGTGGAAATCGCATACACCCCGATCAACAACTCCTGGCTCAACCGGATCGAGGCCCAGTTCACCGCCCTGCGCTATTTCGCCCTCGACGGCACCGACCACACCAGCCACAAGGAACAGAGCAGCATGATCCGCCGCTACATCATCTGGCGAAACCGTCATGCCAGCGACCGGCGCCTACGCGCGGTCGTTGCCAGGGCAAACGTTGCCTGATACGGCACTGGCGCCGGGAGCAAGCAGGCTCGTGAGCTCGGCGATCGCCTCGGGAGACGGCTTGAAGCAGCGGTGGACGTTCTCCGGCTTCTTGTGCCGGGACTTCGCCATGAGCATCAAGAGCGACGAGCCCCGCTCTCCGAGGTGGGTCAGAGAGGAGTGGCGGTATTCGTGCAGGCCCCATCCCGTACCGGGGCCGCGGAGGGCAGTGTGCTCGTCCAGCGGTGCTCGGGCCTGCCCATACGGCAACCTGGCCGGCCCGGTGCCCGGGCAGGTGTCGCGGGTGCTGACGACCTTGCCCGGCCCCGGACGGCGGTGGGTGGCGGATACCGGTCCGCGGATACGGCCCTTGAGCAGCCGGGGCAGGAGCCGGGCGGTACCGGCGTCCCAGTACACGGTCTCCAGCACGTAGTCCTCGCGCGCCTGGCCGCGGCGGCGGGGCTCGGTCCTGGCGCCCTTGGCCTTGACCGGGCAACGACGCCCGGCGAAGTCCAGCTCCTCGATATTGACGCCCAAGATCTCCTCGGGCCGCCGGCGGTCCCGTAGAGCATTCGCCACAGCGTCTTCTCCCGCAGGCAGGTGGTTCTCGCGCCGCGCGATCAGCCGGTCGATCGCCGTCTTGGAACGCGCCGGGGTCCCCAGAGCAGTTCGGGGGCCTAGCCGATCTCGTCGTCCGCCACCGACGCCAGACACCGTGCCTCGCCAAGCCCTTCGGCGGTCTTGCCCACCCCGATCCCGTAGTTCCGGACCGTGTTCGGGTTGCCGAGCGAGTAGAGGAACACGTCCGCCGCCGCGCGGACGGTCACGGCCTTCCCGGTCGGCAGCTGTACGACGGTGGGCACCACTTCCCCCTTGCCACAGCCAACAGGGCCGCTTCACGCAGCAGCCGGAGAACGTCACCGCAGGTGACGAATCAAGCTGCCGCAGATATTGGGGTGTTGTCCGTGGGACGACTTCAGGCCGGTCCGCCCGCCGACGCCCCGTCAGCCGCCCACCAGGGCCGAAGGAGGCTTAGCGCCAGTTTCGTTCCGATTTCCTCAACCCCCTACGTGTACGGGGCCCGGCGCCCGGCCGGTGGAGCTCAGCCGGCCGTCAGGACCTCCACGCCGAGCGCCTTCAGCTGCGTGACGACCGCGTCGTGGGGGTCGGCGTCGGTGATCAACCCGCTGATCTCCCCCCAGGGCAGGACGCGGAACCGTGAAGCCGTGCCGATCTTCTCGGAGGAGGCGAGGACGTAGGTGTCCGCGGCCCGTGCGGCCAGGGCGCGCTTCATCGCGGCCTCCTCGGCGTCCCCCGTGGTCAGCCCCGCCTCGGGGTGCACGCCGGTGACGCCGAGCAGGCAGAGGTCGGCGGAGACGTTCTGTGCCGCCTCGACCGCGGCGGCACCGCAGGTGACCGCCGAGTGCTTGAAGATTCGGCCCCCCAGCAGGAAGAGTTCCGCCCGCGGATGACCGAGCAGGGCCGCGGCGATCGTCGGGCTGTGGGTGATCACGGTGCAGGCGAGGTCCCGCGGGAGTGCGTGGGCGACGGCGAGGGCGGTGGTTCCGCCGTCGAGGATCACTGCGCCGTCCGGCCGCACCAGCCCGGCCGCCACCGAGGCGACCCGCCGCTTGCCGTCCGGGGCCACGGCCTGCCGGGCGGTGTAGTCCACCACCGCCGGCGAAACGGGCAGCGCGCCACCGTACACCCGCTGGCACAGTCCCTCGGCGGCGAGATCACGCAGGTCGCGCCGCACGCTGTCCTCGGAGATGCCCAGTGCGGCGGCGACCTCCTTGGCGACGATCTTGCCCTCACGAGCGAGCAGACCGAGCAGGTGGTCACGTCGTTCAGCAGCCAGCATCCGTATTCTCTCCTGTTCTTGCATGTTTCTGCGTGTATCGTAGCGCGCCATGACCGACAAGCCGACCTCCGCTCCCGCCCCCGTTCCTGTCCCCGGCGTCGACGTCCCCGACCACCGCGGCCGCACCGGCCTCGACCGGGCCGGACGCGATCTGGACCGCAACCCCGACGTCGTGGTCCGCGACGTGGAGCTCACCTCCCGGGGCTGGCACGTGCTGCGCCGCACCACCTTCGACCACCGGCGCCGCGACGGACGCTGGGTCACCCAGCAGCGCGAGACCTACGACCGCGGCAACGGCGCGGTCGTCCTGCCGTACGACGCCGAACGCGGACGCGTGCTGCTCACCCGCCAGTTCCGCTACCCGGCCTACGTCAACGGCCACCCGGACGGCATGCTCGTCGAGGCCGCGGCCGGGCTGCTCGACGGCGACGACCCGGTCTCCGCCGTCCGGCGCGAGAGTGCCGAGGAACTCGGTGTCGCGCTCGGCCCGCTCACCCGCGTCCTCGACGCCTACATGAGCCCCGGCTCGGTCACCGAGCGCCTGCACTTCTACACGGCCCCCTACACCCCCGCCGACCGCACCGGCGACGGCGGCGGGCTGGAGGAGGAGGGCGAGGACATCGAAGTGCTCGAACTGCCCTTCACGGAAGCCCTGGCCATGATCCGCGACGGACGCATCGTCGACGGCAAGACCGTTCTGCTCCTGCAGTGGGCCGCCCTGAACGGCCCCTTCGCCCCCGCGGCGGGCGTCGTCGGCTGATACCGCCGTGCCCGGTCCGGACGCGGTTCGCGTGCCGGACGCGCGGGGCGCGGTTAGTGTCGAGAAGCGTGCTCGGCGGCCGGGGAGCCGACGCACGGCTGACAACGGTCATGGGGTGCCGGTTCCGACGTGACGAGGAGCGTGGTCGGTGTGGCCCGGAATCGCCGGTTGATCCTGAGCTCGCCGTCCGAGGTCTGGGACCTGCTGTCCGACGGCCGTCGCTACGGGGAATGGGTCTCGGGAACACAACAGATCATCGACGTGGACCCGCACTGGCCCGAAGCGGGTGCCCGGCTGCGGGTCCGGGTCGGCGCCGGCCCGCTGACCCTCGACGACACCTGCGTCGTCCGCATCTGCGAACCGCGGCACCGCCTGGAACTGGAGGCGAAGGCGGACCCCTTCGGGGCGGCCCGTATCGCCATGAACCTGATTCCCTGGGGCGAGAACACCCTCTTCATCCTCGAATGGCACGCCCTGCGGGGGCCGGGCACCCGGATGCACGGGCTTCCCGTGGACTACCTCGTCTCGATCCGCAACGGCATGATGCTGACGAAGCTGGCCCGGATCGCGGTGCGCGAGCACCGGGACAGCCCCGGTGGCGTCCCGCGCGACACCTGGAGCCGATGAACGCCTCCGCGCCGCGGCCGACAGGCCCCCGCTGTGCCGGCGCCCCGACCGGAGGAACCCCTAACCGCCCACCGCGTCCCGCACGAACCGCCGGAGATGGGCGCGTACGGCATCGGGCTGTTCGAGCCAGGGTTCGTGCCCGGCGCCCTCGATCCGGGTGAGGGGGAGACCGAGCCGGAGCGCGAGCGCTTCGAGGGCCGACATCGGGCGGGGGTCCTCGGTGCCGCCGAGGATTTCCGCCCGGGCGGGCAGACACTCGCGCAGTTCGGCGATACGCCCGTCGAGCGGATCCCGGCGCTTCTCCTCGCCGAGTTCACCGTTCATGACCCAGTTGACGGGGCGCCGGTGCCGGGCGCTTCGCGCGGCCCGGCGCCACCCGGCGCCGGGATCCGCGTGATCGGTGAACCAGGACAGCGTGAGCAGCTCGACCTCCTGCTCCTCCGTACGGCACGGCAGTTCCTCCAGCGCACGGAGCCGCTCCTGCTGCGCCGCGGACATGCGACGCTCGCACTCCGCCCGGTACCCGGCACGCCAGTCACCGACGAACGGCCCGCACATCAGCAGTACCGCGGAGACCCGGTCGGGGTGTGCCAGACAGAACCGGCTCGCCAGGTCGGTGCCGTAGGAGTGCCCGATCAGCACGGCCCCGGGCGCTTCCCCCGGCACGTCCCGGGCGTCGAGCAGTTCGGCGAGATCGGCGACGTGCCGGGCGAGGGAATGGCGGCCCCGCCACGGGGACCGGCCCGTGCCGCGCTGGTCGTACCGGTACACGGGCGCGAGGTCCGCGATCATGGGGGCGACATCGCCCAGGTAGTCGGGCAGGCCCGGACCGCCGTGCAGCAGCACCACGGGCGGCTGCCGCGCCGCGTCCCCCAGCACGGTCCGGTGCAGCCGTGCCCCGTCGCTCATCGGTACGGGGCCCTGCGTCTCCATCGAGGTCACCGCGGAGAAGCTATCAGCGCCACCGGGGCCCGCCAAGGGACGGCGTACGGGGGCCGGTGCCTCGACGCCTCGTACGCCGACGGATCGCGTGCTCACGCCAGTGCGCGCGGGGTTCTGGTGCTCACGGCTCACGGCTCACGGTTCATGAGGCCGAGGACGGTGCGGGCGAGGGAGGAGAGGGCGCCGTCGCTGAGGGGCTTCTTCTCCAGCCGGAACTCGACGGTGTTGCGGCTGTCGTCGCGCTTGAAGCGGAAGCTGACGTGCAGCCGGAGGAAGGCGATGACACCGGCCAGGACGGCCAGGTCGGCGACCAGGTCCTCGCCGCCCATCTGGTCGTCCTCCGGCGGGTCGGCGAGCACCTCCTCGACCAGTTCCCGGGCTCCCTCCTCGCGCGCCAGCGCGGCCAGCACCCGACGGGCGACGGACGCCGGATCGTCCGTCCGCGACGGCGGGGCCCCGACGCCGGCCCGGGCGAAGAGTTCCGCGAGAACCTCGTGCGCCTGCATCGGGTTCGTCAGGCCGGTGGGGAAGGCCCGGCCCAGCCCGTGTGCCAGTTCCTCCAGCGCGAGCAGCGCGGTCCGGTCCGGCAGGGCGGCTGCGGCCCGCTCGGCGTGGGAGGCGTCGGTCATGTCAGCTCCAGTCCCCGAGCGGGACGAACGCCGCCCAGTGGTAGGGGTGGGACAGATGGGCGCGGTCCTCGTCGGCGAGCATGCGCCGCTGCGCGTCCCACAGGGCGCGCCACAGCGGACGGCCCCGCATCACCGCGCCGGTCACCTCGTCGAGCAGGTCGGCGGAACTGGTCCGGTCGACCTGCCAGATCGGGGCGAGAACCGTGCGGGTGCCACCGCGCAGCAGGGCGCGGGGGAGACCGGTGAAGTCCTCGCCGGGGTGGTCCGGCTCGTGCCAGCCGACCGAACAGGCACGCAGCACCACCCGGGACGGGGTGTGCGTGTCGGCCAGGTCGCGGGCCCGCAGGAAGGTCCGCATCGCCCGCTGCGAGGAGGGATCGGCCCGGCGGCTGGGGCGGTCGGTGCCGTCGGAGAGCAACAGGGCGGAGTTCTCCGGGGCGCTGTGGTCCTGGTGGCCGTGGCAGGCGATGTAGGCGAGATCGGCCTGCCCGATGCGCAGGAGGACCTCCTCCGGGGTGGCCTCCGTCCCGGTGAGGGAGGACAGCCGCCAGCCGTCGGCGATGGGCGGCGCGTCGGCCTCGAAGCCGGTCCCGCCGCCCCGGAGGTCCTCCTCCGCCGCCACCCGTACGCACAGGGCGGCCCCCGAACCGGCCGGTCGCGCGGCGCGCAGCGCGGCCAGGCCCGAGACGCTCGGGACGTACACCAGCGCCGCCCGCTCGACGCAGTACCGGCCGTCCGGCAGCCGCAGCGCACCGAGCGGCAGCACGGACAGCGGTCCGTGCGGTGCCACGCACAGGAGCTCGCGCCCCTCCAACAGCGGGTGGAACGGCAGCAGTTGTTCGGCCAGACCCTCCAGGGGCAGCGGGACCGGACGGCGCGGTTTGATCGGGGGGACGGGAGGAAACGCGGAACGGTCGCCGTCGACGACGAGGCGGATCCTCTCCGCGGCGGCGTGCAGCCGGGCGCGTCCCGTCTCGATGCGGTGCCACTGCAACCCGGGCTCGCCGGAGGCCAGTACGAAACAGAACGTCTCGAACTCACCGGTGAAGTACGAGGCCAGCACCATGCCCTCCGCCGGGGCCGCCGCCTCCACCAGCCGCAACGCCTGCGCGAACCCGGCCGGCCGTGCCCTGCGCAGCCGCACGTACCCCGGCGCCAGGTGCTCCATCGCCCCGTACAACGGATCGAGCGCCCGCGCGTACTCGCGGCAGGCCCAGGCCCGGTCCGGGCGCTCCCCACCGGCCAACTGCCGCTGCACGGAAAGCAGTCGCTGCTCCTCGTCCCAGGTCTCCCACGGCATTCCCAGGGGCTTGGCCAGCGGCATCCGGGCCAGGTCCTCGGCCACCCCGCGCGCCTTCACCTCCTCGTGCAGGTCGAACGCCAGCAGCGCCGAGGGGCGGTCGTCGGGCAGCGGCAGGTCCTCGCCGTGCTCGAACAGCAGGGACAGCAGCCCCTCGTACAGCGGGAGCACCAGACCGGCGGCCTGGTCGGCGTCCTGCAGCACCGGATGCAGTTCCCGCGCGCGCAGCCGCAGGCCGCGGTGGTGCCACAGCACCTCGAAGGCCTGCCGGTGGCCGCCCGGCACCCACTGGAGCAGCCGGGCCAGGCCCAGGGGCAGATCGGGGTCCGGGAGCCGGCCGTGTTCCTCGTAGGAGGCGAGGGCCTCCCGCAGCAGCCGTATCGCCACCAGCGGGCCGCGCACCTCGGCGACCGTCTCGCACACCGGCACCGCCAGCTCCTGCACCGTGCGGAACGCGCCCCGTTCCCGCGCGCGCCGCAACCCCTCCACGAGCCGGTGCGCCATCCGGTCCCGCCGCCCGGGATCGCGCTCGACGCGGCACAGCCGCTGCAATGCCAGCAGACGGGTGTCCGGCAGTTCGTGCGGCCCCTCGGGAAAGACCCGGAGCATGCGCTCGCGCAGCTTGCCGAAGGAGAAGGAGAGCGGCTCGTACAGGGCCTCCGGGGGCAGGAACCGCGAAATCAGCGTGCGTTCGCGCAGCCGCTCGGGAAGCCGTTCCGGCAGCTGTGCGTACTCGGGGTCCCCGGACACGTACAGGGCATGGCGGTAGCACTCGGCCGCGCCTTCGACATGCCCCTCGGACAGATCCAGGTCGCCCATGGTGACGAACAGCTCGCCGAAGCACGGATAGGTCGAACTCGCCGACTCGAAGAGGCCCTGCGTCAGCTGCGAGTCCAGCGGCAGCAGATCGCGGGGCAGTCGCGGATCGGTGCCGGAGAACAGCAGCCCGGCCAGCGCGCAGCGCAGCGGCAGCGCGTTCACCTGCCCCGTCCCCTGCTGCTCGGCACGCTCCAGCTCGTTGCTGAGCAGCTCGAACGCCTCCCACTGGCGGTCGGTGCGCTCCAGGCAGGAAGCCAGCCCGTGCACCACCGATGTGCGTGCCCCGGCACGCATCGATATCCCGGGCAGGTCCAGCAGGGCGCGATAGGCGTCGGCTGCCGCTCCCAGCGCGCCGACGGCCTCCGCCACCCGGGCCCGGCAGCCGAGCAGATCCCACCGCGAGGGCATGAACGCCCCGTCCGAGTCGTTGCCGGGGCTCGCCGCCAGCGCCTCCGCCAGCTCCAGCGCGGGCACGGCCTCCCGGTAGCGGTGCAGCGCGGCGAGGGTGTTCGCGAGCTGGAAGGACACTGTCGCCCGCTCCACGGAGGAGGCGCCCGCCGCCCGTTCCAGGGCGTCGGCCGCCTGTCGCAGCACCTCGGCCCGGCTCGGCAGGTCGCCCAACGCGTGGTACACCGAGGCCAGTTGCAGGTAGGTGTTCGCCATCGAATGCACATCGCCCACCGCGTGCTGCAACGAGAGCGCGC
Organism: Streptomyces sp. NPDC006435; assembly: GCF_040612315.1. Classification (NCBI taxonomy): domain Bacteria; kingdom Bacillati; phylum Actinomycetota; class Actinomycetes; order Kitasatosporales; family Streptomycetaceae; genus Streptomyces; species Streptomyces sp. NPDC006435. Next base: position 6,497 of record NZ_JBEXPY010000021.1, on the reverse strand, counting down.
GGGCCGCGTGGTACAGCGCCCTGCGGGGCCGGCCCCGTTGCAGCAGGTGGTTCGCCCAGTCGGCGCGGGCCGTCACCCGGCTCGGCCCGTCCTCGGTGAGGAGTCCCAGTGCGGCGATCGCGTGGGCGTTGTGGTTCCGGTCGGCTCCCCACTCCGCCAGCAGCCGTATCGCGTACCGCACCGGCTCGGCCGGGAACAGCGCGCGGTGCCCCTCCAGCACCCGGTAGGCGCCCAGCACGCCCTCGGCCGCGCAGGCGCGGCGCAGCGCCCCGGGGAATCCTGCGCCGTCGGCGGAGCCGTCCCTCCACCCGGTGCCGGGTTCGGACGGGGTCGCCGCCGTCTCCTCGCAGCGCTCGGCGAGGAATGCCGCCAGCTCCGCGAGCGGCCCGCGGCCGGAGGCGTCGTGCGTCTCCGCGAGCTGCCGCAGGAACGCCGCCGTCTCCCCGTGCCGGCCCGGGGGTATCTCCTCGAAGTGGGCGAGCACCTCCTCGTACGTGGGGGCCGACAGGGCGCGCAGCGCGACCTGCAGGGGGCGTGCCGCCAGGTCCCCGTCCGGCATCGCGCTCACCCCTCCCGCCGCTGTCCGCCGAGCCGCGACAGGGCCTCCCGGTACGGCTCCGGATGCTCGGAGGCGCGGGCGCGCAGCCGCAGTTGCTGCAACGGCTCGCGCAGACTCACCTGTCCGCGCTCCACCTCCGTGGCCAGCAGCGCCGCCTCGGTGCCGGCCTCCAGTTCGTGCATGCGCCGTTCCAGGAGGGTCGGCCGGTGCATGCGGGCCAGCACCTCCGAGTACGGTGCGTTCCGCCGCAGGAGCGCCAGCACCTCGTCCCGTTCCCGCGCGGGGCCCACCGAGATCCGGATCCGCGCCAGCTGCTCCAGCGTCGTGCCCACCAGCACACCGTCCTGCTCCAGCAGTGCCGCCGCCCGGTCGAACGGATCGAGCGCGTCCCGGGCCTCCCCGAGGGCGATCAGCGCCGCCGTGTGCAGCAGCAGCCGTTCCGTGTCCAGGGGGCGGTCGCCGGACCGGTCGCGGATCTCCTCGTCCGCGGTCGTGCGCAGTTCGAGGAAGCGCAGTTCGTCGACGCGTTGCCGGTGCAGGTCGCGCAGTGCCACCAGCCGGTTGTGGGCCTCCGCGGCACGCGGTGAATCCGCCGGGTAGGGGCGGGTGTAGGGGCCGACGTCCTCGAAACCGGCCACCACGTGGGACAGCAGCCACATGGCCATCTCGATCCGCTCCGTGGCGGCACAGGCACAGGCCGCGTCCACCCACGCACCACGCCGTCGGGGGTCCGCGCCGAGCGCCGCGAGCAGTGCCGCGGTCGCCCCGAAGGCCTGCCCCGCGCGGAGCAGCGCGACCCCCAGCAGGTGCTCGTGCACCGGATGCGCCGGATCGCGTCCCGAGATCCCGTGGAACGTGTCCAGGGCCCGCAGCCGTTCCTGCAACGAAGCCCGGGGCGCCGGTAGTCGATCCACCCACTCCCGCGGCAGCTCCTCCGCGTCGAAGGGAGTCTCCCACCCCAGTACCGCGGCCGCTCGGCGCATGCCCGCCACCCCCGTCCGGAACACGCTCTCCATGTTCCGGCGCCCGGTGCGCGCGGGCAAGACACCGTGGGCGCCGCTCGGTGGAACACCGAACCCACCGGCTCCATCGGTCCCGGCGGCCCCATCGGTCCCGCCGTCGTCCCCGTCCCCGCCGCCGCGCGTGAGCACGCCCCGGCGCACTGCCACGGTGAGCCTCCGCCCGTGCGCGGGCGGAGGCTCACCGGCGCGGCCGGACCTCGTCGGTCGGACGCCCGTACCGGCCAGGGGAGGCAGGTCGGTACGGGCGGTTTCTGCCGCGACACCGGGCGCCGGTGCCTCTCGTCCGGATCATGCCGGATCCGGACGGAAGCCCTCAGCCCGCGTGCTGGTCCATCCAGGCCTCGACCTCGTCCGCCGACCTCGGCAGGCCCGCCGACAGGTTCTCGTTGCCGTCCTCGGTGACGACCAGGTCGTCCTCGATCCGGACGCCGATGCCGCGCCACTCCTCGGGCACGGTCAGGTCGTCCGGCTGGAAGTACAGGCCGGGCTCCACGGTGAGCACCATGCCCGGCTCCAGCGGGCCGTCGACGTACTCCTCGTTCCTGGCCTGCGCGCAGTCGTGGACGTCCAGGCCGAGCATGTGGCCGGTGCCCGCCATGGTGAAGCGGCGCTGCAGGCCGAGCTCGTACGCACGGTCGGCCGGGCCCTCGATGAAGCCCCACTCGACCAGCCGGGCCGCCAGATGGCGCTGCGACGCCTCGTGGAAGTCCCGGAACGAGGCCCCCGGCTTGACCGCCGCGATGCCGGCCTCCTGGGCCTCGTACACCGCGTCGTAGACCTTGCGCTGCACGGGGGAGAAGGTGCCGCTGATGGGGAGCGTGCGCGTGACGTCGGCGGTGTAGAGGGTGTGCGTCTCCACGCCCGCGTCGAACAGGAGCAGGTCCCCCGGGCGCACCGGGCCGTCGTTCCTCGTCCAGTGCATGATCGTGGCGTGCTCGCCCGCGGCGCAGATCGAGCCGTAGCCGACGGCGTTGCCCTCCAGCCGCGCCCGGCGGAAGAACGTGCCCTCGATCCAACGCTCGGACGACGCGATCGCCCCGGAGAGGTCACCGATCGCATCGACGAATCCGCGCACCGTGGAGTCCACGGCCTTGCGGAGCTCGGCGATCTCCCAGTCGTCCTTGACGAGGCGGAGGCCGCTGAGCACCTCCTCCAGCTCGTCGTCGCGCTCCTCGTCGGTGGTGACGGCGGCCTCCAGGGCCGGGTCGACGCCGCGGACGATGCGGGTCGGCACGTCGGAGGCGCCGGCCAGGTCCTCGGCCGCCCTGCGGACGTCCCGGCAGGGCAGCCCGAGCACGAGCTCCGCCTCGGCGAGGGAGCGGCGCCGGCCCATCCACAGCTCCGCCGTGACACCGGTCCAGAACTCGTTGTCGTCCCGGCTGTCCCGCGGCAGCTGGTAGCAGTAGGCGTCGTGACCGCCGTCCGCGCGGGGTTCGAGGACGAGGGCGCCGTCCCGGGCCTGGTCCCCGGTCATGTGCACGTAGCCCGAGTACGGCCGGAACGGGTAGGTGTCGTCGTTGGAGCGGACCTTGAGGTTTCCCGAGGGGACGACGAGGCGCTCGCCGGGGAAGCGCGCGGAGAGCGCGGCACGGCGGTCGGCCGCGTACGGGGCCTGCTCGTCGGGCTGCAGGTCGTGCCGCTCGGTGTCCGCCCACCCCGTCCGCATCAGGGCGGACAGTTCCTCGGAGATCCCTGAGTAGAGACCGTTCTTACGGCCTTTCGCCACGGCGTGAACCTTCTTCCGGGTGGGTTTCCTCAACGGCGAGGGGTGAAGCGGGCCGTACCGACGTGCTTGCCCCCGGTACGGCCCGGCCCCCTCGCTGCCGCCGTTCGGCGGCGGCTCCCGGACGGTATCCCGCACCGCCTGCACCCGGTGCCCCGAAGTGCCACTGGCACGGATCGGCCACAACAACGGCCGGAGTCGTCGACAATGAGACACATGGCGAACGTGAAAATCGGCGAGGCCCTCCGGCTGCTGGGCCTCGATCACACGGCGAGCCGGGTCTACCTGGCGCTGCTCGAACTGGCGCCCGCCCCGTTGAGCGAGATCGAGGCCGCGTCCGGTCTGGACGGTGCGGAGCTGGCGGAGGCGTACGGCGCGCTGGTCGCCGCCGGTCTGGCCAGTGCCGCCCAGGAGGGCGCGGACGTGGTGGCCCCGGTTCCGCCCGCCGCGGGCCTGGAGATCCTCGCCCGGCACCGGGCGGCCGAGATCGAGGAGTCCCGCATCACCGTCGGGGGCGCGTTCGAGTCGTTCCGGCGGCAGCGGCTCGCCGCGTACAACGACGATCTCGTCGAGGTCGTCACCGGCGAGGCCATCGGCCCCAGGATGCGGCACGCCTGGGCGAGCGCCCGGCACCAGATCCGGCAGTTCGAGTCACCGCCGTACTTCCTCCTGTCCGAGGCCACGGACGACTCGCTGGCCACACTCGCCCGCGGTGTGACGCAGCGCGTCGTGTACTCGCGGGAGTCCCTGGAGTACCCGGGCCGGCTGAAGGACGCCATCGAGCCGTGCATCAAGGCCGGTGAACAGGCCAGGGTGCTGCCGTCGGTGCCGGTCAAGCTCGTGATCATCGACGAGGCGTACGCGCTCGTGTCGTTGTCGATCAAGGAGGCCGACGTGCACAACACCATGCTGGTGGTGCAGCCGTGCGGCCTGCTCTCCGCGCTCATCGCCCTGTTCGAGCAGTCCTGGCGAAACGCCCTGCCGTTCCACGGCCGCACCACCCGGCCGGGCGGCCTGCCGCCCGCCGACCGCCGGTTGCTGTGGCTCCTCGCGGGCGGTGCGAGCGACGACGTCATCGCCCGCGAGCTGGGCATCAGCCGCCGCACGCTGTTCCGCCGCCTGCAGGTCCTGATGGCCCGGCTGGGCGCCGAGAACCGCTTCCAGATGGCCCTGCAGGCGCAGCGCTCCGGATGGTTGTGACCGGCCCGCCACCGAAGCACCGGACTTCCCACCGGGCGCCGGTACCGCGGAGGCGGACCGGCGGACCAGCGGGGCGACGGGCCGATCGAGCGAGGGGTCGGCCGGGCGGCGCCCAACCGCCCTGCCAGCACGCCGTGGTGACGGCGGAACAGATCGATGTCGGTCGTGCAGACGTTGAGCCGGACGAGGTTCGCGAAAGACATGTCGGCCTTGTGGAGCACGGCCTCCATGTTGTCGATGCTCGGCGCCAACTGGGCCGCCATGTCGCCGTCGTGCCGGGGCCGGCCGTCGCCGCTCACCGCGGTCTGCCCCGAGAGGTACAGGGTCCGGGTGTGCCCGGAGACGAGCTCGCCCTGGTCGAACCCCATCACCACCGACCACGTCACCGGGTTGACCGCCGTTCGTTCCACTGGCCATGTCAGCTCCATTCGATTCGTCCCCCCGGGAACGCGCCCCGTCGGGAGCCCGTACCGTCGGGAGTCCGTCCCGTCGGGAATGCGTACCGTCGGGAGTCCGCCCTGTCGGGATTGCGTACCGTCGGGAATGCGTCCCGTCCAACGGCTCGGCGGTCGTCGGCCCGACGTCGTGGCAACGAGCCTGCCAACGAATCACGACGCCCTCGGTCATGTATTCCGTTAGAGTTTTTTCGCATGCGCGCCGACCGGTTGGTCTCACTGGTGCTGCTGCGCCAGCGGGGCCGGTTGACCGCGAACACACTGGCCCGCGAGCCGGAGGTGTCCACCCGCACCGTGCTGCGCGACATCGAGGCGCCGGCCGCCGAGGAACTCCCCGAGGCGGCGCAGCGTCCGGACCGGGGCGACCTGGACCGGATCTGGCGGGAACGCTCCGCGCGGTTCCTCTCCGACGGCGACCACATCATCGTGCTGACAAGGGTGGACCCGGCGCGGCGGGAGGAGCTGCTGAACACCGCGCTGGCCGTCCGTGCGGAAGAACCCGACGCGGACGGGCAGTTGCGGCTGGAGGCGACCTTCCAGGACGCGCGGCACGCCGAATGGGCGCTGTGGCAGCTCGGCACGGACGCGGAGGCCCTGTTCCCGCAGTCGCTGCGCACCCGTCTGCGCGACCGCGCCGCCGCGATGGCCACCAACTGCACGGACCCGTCCTGAGAACGGTGAACCGCGGCCGCCGCATCTGTGATGATCGCTCCGGACGTCGAGGAGGGCGGGATGAGCGGTCGGACGGACGGAGCCGGGGTGGACGGGGTCGGGACGGACGGAGCCGGGGTGGACGGAGCCGGGGTGGACGGGCCGGGCACGGGTGGTCGTGACGTCCGGTTCCGGCCGGGCGACGTGGTGCGGCTGGAGTGCCCGTTCACCTGGACCACGGTCGCCGATGTCTCCCGCTTCCACGTCTCCGTGCGGTGGCCCTGGTCGGAGGTGGACCCGCAGGCGGAGAACTTCGGGTGGAACGGCCGACGGGCGCTTCCGCTGCCCGAGGCCCACGAGTGGGAGCTCTTCCGGACGCGGCCGCCCGAGACCGGGTTGAAGCCGGACGACACCTGTCGGGTGGGCATCCCCCCGACCGTGGTGTACGTCCTGACGGTGCATCACTTCGATCCGCCCCGGGTGACCGGACGGCTGCCGAGGCCTGCGACCTACCTGGAGATCCTGCGGCAGGGCGAGACCCACGACCTCGAATTCGAGGACCAGGGCTACGCGTTCGACCCGGCGGGCGACGAACCGATCCGCTTCGAACTGCTCTTCCGCCCCTACGCCTTCCTCGAACCGGGCGACGAGGTGACCGACCGGAACGGGCGCGCCTGGCGGTTCGACGCGGCCTGGGATTGGCACCCCCTCGACGGAGCGGGGCCTGGCACCCCGGCCTGGCCGCTCACGCTGCTCTCCCGTGGCGACGGGCCCACATCCGAGGAGGCGGGGGGGCGGGGCCCCGGGACCCCCCCGACGGGCCGGTCGCCCCCAGGGGGGGCGAGGGGGCGCCCCAAACCGCCGGGCCCCCCGGCCCAGACACACTC
>NZ_JBEXPY010000020.1:0-142520 GCF_040612315.1 Streptomyces sp. NPDC006435 | reverse complement strand
GCTCGGCGACCCGCGGCTCACCGAACGGCCGGGGCCCGCGCTGCCCGGCTGGGTGGCGGTGCTCGCCGCCCTGGCCGGTGCCGCGGCCGGCGGGGCCGTCCTCTGGTGGGTCGGCGCCCTGCCCGCCGCCGCGCTCGCCCGGTTCGGGATCGGCCCGCGCCCGTACGACGGACTCGGACCGGGCGCCTGGGCGGCGCTCACCGCGCTCCTCTCGGCGGTGCTCTTCGCACTCGGCGGGCTGAGCCGCGGACGGGTCGGCCACGCCTGGGTGCTGACGCTCTTCGGCGAGTACCGGGGCAGCGTGCGGCGCACCGGGCTGATGTGGATCAGCCCGCTGCTGCTGCGCCGCCGGGTCGACGTGCGCCTGCGGCACTGGCGCAGCGAACCGCTGCCCGCCGTGGACGCCAACGGCACGGCGCTGCGCGTCGTCGTCCTCGTGGTGTGGCGGATCAAGGACACCGTCCGGGCGGTGCTCGGGGTCGCCGACCACGAGGCGTACCTGCGCGAGCAGGTCGAGGCGGCGATGGCCCGGGTCCTCTCGCAGCTGCCCGCCGACGCCTTCCACGAGGACGCGCACACCCTGCGCAACGCGGAGGCGGTCGGCGACGCGCTGACCCGGTTGCTGAAGGCGGACTGCGAACCCGTCGGCATCGAGGTGTACTCGGCGCAGCCGACCGGGATCGAGTACGCGCCGGAGGTCGCCGCGGCCATGCAGCGACGGCGAATTGCCGCCATCGACGCCAAGCACCGCGACAGCGTGCTCACTTCGGTCGTCGACGCCGTCGACGACACGGTCAACCGGCTGACCGCGCGGGGGATCGTGGAGCTGGACGACTACGAACGGAAGTCCCTGGTCAAGGACTTGACGGTGGCCTTCTACACCGGACGCAGCGGTGGGGAGGGGGCCTGAGGGGACCGGGGGTCCCCTGGGGCGGTCAAGCGGAATCGGACTCTCATTGGTCTGGACATGTTCATATCCCGTCAATAATCTAAGTCTTGGTCTAGACCGCAGAACACGCGTGCAGCAGGGCTCATGGAACTTCCCCCACGTTCTCGAGGAGCGACAGCAATGCGTAAAAGGGCTAGTGCGGCCGTGATCGGTCTGGTGGTGGCGGGCGCCTCGATGCTCGCCACGAGCAGTGCCGGAAGCCACGGCTACACCGACAACCCCATCAGCCGTCAGAAGCTCTGTGCCAACGGCACGGTGACCGGCTGCGGCAACATCCAGTGGGAACCGCAGAGCGTCGAGGGGCCCAAGGGCTTCCCGGCGGCGGGCCCGGCCGACGGCCGGATCTGCTCCGGCGGCCACGGCGAGTTCGCCCAGCTCGACGACCCGCGCGGCGGCAACTGGCCCGCCACGAAGGTGACGGCCGGTCAGGGCTTCAGCTTCCGCTGGCAGTTCACCGCGCGCCACGCCACGAGCGACTTCCGCTACTACATCACCAAGGACGGCTGGGACCCCACCAAGCCGCTCACCAGGGCGGACCTGGAGTCGCAGCCCTTCATGACGGTGCCGTACGGCGGCAAGCAGCCGCCCGCGACCCTGACCCAGCAGGGCACCATCCCCACCCAGAAGTCCGGGAAGCACATCATCCTGAGCGTCTGGAACGTCGCCGACACGGCGAACGCGTTCTACGCGTGCTCCGACGTCCAGTTCTGACCCCGGCGCCCCGTCCCGAACGGTGACCGCCGCACGACGGACGTCACGCCGAAGCGGCCGGTGCGGACCCGAACCACGGGTCCGCACCGGCCGCACTCCGCGAGCGGCCGTCAGGCCGCCGCGAGAGGCTCGGTACGCTCCGTCGTCGCGGTGCCCCGGCGCAGCAGGACCGCCGCCAGCACCGCGCCCGCCAGCAGCAGCGCCGCCCCCACCACCGAGGCGTACTGCATGCTGTGCACGAAGGCGTCCCTGCCGATCGAGACGAGCGAGCCGTCGCCGGTGGCCACCGCGCCCGCCAGCGTCTTGCGGGCGTTCTCCGGTGCGGAGGCGGGCATGTCGGCGGTGTAGACGGCGGTGGCCAGCGCGCCCAGCAGGGCCATTCCCGTCGCGCCGCCGAACTCCTGGCCGGTCTCCAGCAGCGAGGCCGCCGAACTCGCCTTCCGGGACGGGGCGGTGGACAGCGCCAGGTCCGAGACGAGCGCCATCACGGTCACGATGCCGCAGCTCATCACGGAGCAGCCGACGAGCAGCAGCCACAACGAGTCCGTACCGGTCAGGGCGAGGACGGCGAAACCGGCGGCGGCGATGACGAACCCGGCGCAGACGACCCGCCCGCGGTCGGTCCGCTGGGCGATCGCCGTGGCGGCCGGGGCCGCGGCGCCCACCGCCAGGGACGGGGCCAGGCTCCACAGCGCGGCCTCCAGCGTGCCCATGCCGAGCACCGACTGCAGGTACTGCGTGGTGAAGAACGAGGAACCCATCATCGCGAAGGCGGCCAGCGCGTTGAGCCCGATCCCGGCCGCGAAGCGGCCGTCCCGGAAGAGCTCCCGGCCGATCATCGCGTCGCCGCGGGTGCGCTGACGGCGGACGAAGACCCAGCCGACGAGCAGCCCGACGGCGACGAACAGGGTGCTCTTCGGATCGATCCCGTGGGCGGCGGTCTCCTTGATCCCGTGGACGACGGGCAGCACGGCCCCCATCGACAGCGGCACGCTCAGGAGGTCGAACCGGCCCGGGGCGGGGTCCTTGTGCTCCGGCACCAGCAGCGGCACCAGGATCAGCAGCAGCACCATCGCGGGCACGTTGATCAGGAACACCGAGCCCCACCAGAAGTGCTGGAGCATGACCCCGCTGAGCACCGAGCCGAGCGCGACCCCGCCGGCCATGGCCCCCGACCAGATCCCGATGGCCCGGCCGCGCTGCCGTTCGTCGCGGAACATGCTCCGCACGAGCCCCATGGTCGACGGCATCAGCGTCGCCCCGCCGATCCCGAGCAGGGCGCGGGCCGCGATCAGCATCCCGGGGCTGGTGGCGTACGCCGCGGTCACGGACGCGGCGCCGAACGCGACCGCGCCGAGCAGCAGCAGCCTGCGACGGCCGATCCGGTCGCCGAGCGAGCCCATTGTGATGAGCAGCCCGGACAGGGCGAAGGCGTACCCGTCGAAGATCCACAGCTGCTGGGTGGCGCTGGGGGCGAGGTCCCGGTCGATGGCCGGGATCGCGAAGAAGAGGACGGAGATGTCCATCGAGACGAGGAGGAGGGGCAGCAGGAGGACCACGAAGGCGGTCCATTCCCGGCGGCCGGCGAGGAGGCCGCGATCGGCGGTGGTGCTCGTGGCGTTCGTCATGCCGAGAAATGTACGAGCGTTTAAAACGCTTGTCTAGTACGGCTGTGTAAAACGATTGTATGGATCGATGGGCAGCAAAAAGCGCACCGGGCGGTCCACGTGTGTACGTGAACCGCCCGGTGCGTTGTCGTGCGCCGCCAGGGACTCGAACCCCGGACCCGCTGATTAAGAGTCAGCTGCTCTAACCAACTGAGCTAGCGGCGCCTGCTGACTCGAAAATAATACCTGCTCCGGAGGGGTGTCGATGACACCGGCCGCAAACCGGGGCGATGGGTGATGAAACGGTACGGATCAGAGTGCCATCGACAGCATCACCGGCGCCGCCCGCCGGTTCAGCGTGTGTGCCGCCGCGCGCAGCCGGTGCGCGTCCTGGACCGGGAGGGACAGCGCCAGACAGCCCGCCGACGCCCCGGCCGTCAGCGGCACCGCGGCGCACACCGTGCCGATCGCGTACTCCTGGAGGTCGAGTACCGGAACCGTCGCCGGCTGGCTGTCCAGCTTGGAGAACAGGACCTTCTCGTTGGTGATCGTCCGCGAGGTGAGCCGGGGCGTCCGGTGGCGGGAGATGTGGTCGCGGCGGCCGTCCTGGTCGAGCTGTGCGAGCAGGCACTTGCCGACCGCCGAGGCGTGCGCGGCGGACCGGAAGTCCACCCACTCGTTGACCGCGGGGGTGAGCGGGCCGTCGGCGTACTGCGTGACCCGGATCTCGCCGTCGACGTACCGGCTGATGTAGACCGCCGCGCCGACCGAGTCGCGCAGCTGCATCAGCGTCCGCTGGAGCCTGGCCTCCAGGGCCTGCCGACGGGCCTGGCCGGAGCCGAGGCGCAGCAGCGAGGAGCCGATGACGTACGCGCCGTCGGCGATCTGCTCGACGTAGCCCTCGCGGCGCAGGGTCAGCAGCAGGGAGGAGAGGTGTTCGGCTGGCAGTCCCGTATCGCGCGAGATCCGGGCGGCCGGTACGCCGTCGTCGTGGGCGGAGATCGTTTCGAGGACGCGGAAGGCGTACTGCACCGAATGGAACGGGGTGGTCGGTTCGGGCATCAGCGCCACGGTTTCCCCCAGCAGGTTGTGACCGCAAGCTCTGTCCACACGATAGCCGTCAAGAGCCCTTTTCGGGGCGGCTGTCGGCGACCCGACGGGAGCGCCCCGGCTCGATGAGCTGGGGCGCATTCGCCCGGCATATGCCAGAGTCATTGGCGTCCAACAAGTGGCGAGGTCACAGCACCGCGTCGAGGAACTCGCGCGTGCGTTCGTGCTCCGGGTCGGAGAAGATTTTTTCCGGTGGACCGGATTCGATCACCCGTCCGGAATCAAACATCAGCACCGTCTTCGACACGTCCCGGGCGAAGTTCATCTCGTGGGTCACGCAGAGCATCGTGATGTCGGTGTTCCTGGCGATGTCGCCCAGCAGCTCCAGCACCCCGGCCACCAGCTCCGGGTCGAGCGCCGACGTCACCTCGTCCAGCAGCAGGATCTCCGGCCGCATCGCCAGGGCGCGCGCGATCGCCACCCGCTGCTGCTGGCCGCCGGAGAGCTGGGAGGGGTGCGCGTCGACCTTCCCCGACAGCCCCACCAGGTCCAGCAGCTCCCGGGCCCGGCCCTCCGCCTCGTCGCGGTCCATGCCCAGCACGCTGACCGGGGCCTCGGTGATGTTCTGCAGCACCTTCATGTTGGGGAAGAGGTTGAACTGCTGGAAGACCATGCCGATCTTCTTCCGGGCCTCGCGCAGATGCTTCTCGGGTGCCGGTCTCAGCGTCCCGCCGGGCGTCTTGACGTGGGACAGCGGGGAGCCGTCCACCCAGATCACGCCGTCGCTGACCTTCTCCAGCGTCATCAGCAGCCGCAGGATGGTGGTCTTGCCCGAACCGCTGGGGCCGATCAGGGTGACGTGCTCGCCGCGCTCCACCGAGAAGTTCAGCCGGTCGAGGACGGTGTGGTCGCCGTACCGCTTCACGACGTCGTCGAAACGGACCAGCGGACTGCCGGTGGAGGGCCCGGCGGCCGGCTCGGCGTCCCCGGGGGCCGCCGTCCTGCGCAGGGGGAGGGGTTCAGTGGCCAAGACGCTTCTCCAGCTTTCTCATCAGCAGCGATGTGGGGTAGCTCGCGACCAGGAAGGCCAGGCCGGCGAGCGTGAACGCCTCGGTGTACGCGAAGTGGTCGGCGCCGTACTTGCGGGCCTCGAAGACCATTTCCTGCACCGTGATCACGGCGAGGAACGGGGTCTCCTTGAACATCGAGATCGCGTAGTTGCCGAGGGCGGGCAGCACGTTGCGCACCGCCTGCGGAAGGATCACGGCCTGCCAGGTCCGCCGGGGGCCGAGCGACAGCGCCCGGCACGCCTCCCACTGGCCCCTGGGCACGCTGTCGATCCCGGCGCGGTACACCTCCGAGGTGTACGCGGCGTAGTGCACACCCAGCACCGCGATGCCGACCGTCAGCGGCTCCACCGAGGTGAACAGGGCCGCCGCGCCGACCAGTTGGACGAGCAGCGGGGTGGACCTGACGAACTCCGTCACGGCCCGCACCGGCACCGTCACGAACCTGCTCGGGGCCCGGCCCGCGACCGCGACGGCCAGCCCGAGGACCGCGGCGACGAGCGTGCCGAGCACCGTGGCGAGCAGGGTGACCCGGAAGCCCTCGATCAGCAGCGGCAGGGCGTCCCGGGCCGCGTTCCAGTCGAAACCGTTCACCGGACACCCCCCGGGACGGAGGCGACGGCCTCGGTGGCGCTGCGGCTGCGCAGCAGCGAACCCGCCCCGGTGGGCAGCCCGAGCCGCCGCTTGGCGCGCCGCTCCAGCAGGTTCATCAGCAGGGTCAGGGCGTACGCCAGCACGAAGTAGACGGCCAGCAGGGTCATGTACGCGGTGAGCGTCTCACCGGTGCGGTCGCGCAGCTGCTGGACCACGGTCATCAGGTCGGCCGCGGAGATCAGCCACAGCAGCGGGGTGCACTTCAGCAGCTGGATCAGCAGATTGGTGAACGACGGGATCATCTGCACCCAGGCCTGCGGAAGGATCACCTTCCGCATCCGGTGCAGCGGCGACATGTTCAGCGCGACGGCCGCCTCGTACTGGCCGCGCGGCACGGAACCGATCGCCCCGCGCACCACCTCGGCGCCGTACGCGCCGTAGTTGAGGCCGAAGGCGACGACGCCGCAGAGCAGCGGCTCCAGCTCGTACCCCGTCAGCGTCGGCATCGCGTAGTAGAGCCAGAACAGCTGGATGTAGAGCGAGGTGCCGCGGAAGAACTCCACGACCACGCGGGACACGCCGCGCAGCACCGGCAGCCGGCTGATCGACATCAGACCGAGGGCGAACGACAGCAGGAGCGCGGCCAGCGCGCCGAGCACGGTGGCTTCGAGGGTCACCCACAACCCCGAGCGCACCTGTGGGAGTTCGTCGAGGAAGGCGGAGAGGAAATCATTCATGCGGCGCGGCCCGTCCCCGTCAGCCCTTGCACAGATCGGCCGTCTTCAGCGTGGCCGGCGGGAGCTCGGTCGCCGAGAAGCCGTACTCCCGGAGCAGCTCCACGTAGCGGGACCGGTCCGAGACGATCTTCTTCAGCTCGCGGTTGAAGCCGTCCCGCAGCTCCTCGTTGCCCTTGCGGAAGACGGCGCCGCCGGGGCTGTACTGCTTCGTGCCGTCGAGCTCCGGCAGGAACGCCCCGGTGACCTCGGTCTCCGGGTTGGTCCTCGCCAGCCAGCGCAGCGAGATCCCGGTGAGCAGGAACGCGTCGACCCGGCCGCCCTTGACCGCGTCGGCGCCGTCCTGCGGCTTCTGCAGCGTCTTGATCCGGTCCTCGGGGATGCCCGCCCCCTCGGCGTACCTGCCCTCCACGGCGCCCGACATCACACCGACGGTGATCCCGGCCTCCTTCGCGGACGCCAGGTCGGTGACCTTCTTCGGGTTGCCCTTCTTCACCATCAGGGCGGTGGGCGAGATGAACTCGGGCTCGGAGAAGATGGCGTTGGCGCAGCGCTCCGGGGTGATCGCCATGCCGGCGCTGACCACGTCGTACTTGCCCGCCTGGAGCCCGGGGATCAGTCCGTCCCACTCGGAGAGCGTCGGCCTGAGCTCGTCGACGCCGAGCGCCTTGAAGATCTCCCGGTGCAGGGTCGGCGCCTCGCCCTTGAGCTCCTTGCCCTCCAGGTAGCCGTACGGGGCCTCGTTGGCGTACGCGACCCGGACGAAGCCCTGCTCGCGGAGCTTGTGGAGCGCACCCTCACCGTCCGCGGAGCCGGCGTCGGTCCTGCTGCACGCGGAGAGCAGTCCGGGGACGACGAGCAGTCCGCCCACGGCCGCCGATCGGTTCAAGAAGCCCCGGCGGGACAGGTTCGGGAAGTCAGCCATGGTTCGCAATCTCCTGGAGGGATCGAACAGTCCGGACAGGGGGAGCGCCTGCCCGATCCCGCACGTCTATGCAGAAAGCGACCTCATGTGATCGAACGGTGGCCGGAGCGTGACCTTCCCGTGTCCCCCTCCGGTCGGGTCGAGTGGCTGAGGAGTGGCGTGAAGTGCCTTGCAGGTAAAGGGAAATGACGGATCGTTGGATCCGTCCGTCCGTCACCGTCCGGTGGTGGGGGCGCGGTACGGGCCCGGCGGATTCACTCGCCCGGTCCGGGGAAGGGCGCGTACCCGCGCCGCTTGTCCACCACGTTCGGCAACGGGGAGCCGGCCAGCCACAGTTCGTACATCGCCACGAACTGCTCGCCCAGCCGGTCCCGCCAGCCCACCGTGTCACCGCTCATGTGCGGCGAAACGATCAGGTCCGGTACGTCCCAGAGCGGGCTCGTCGGCCCCAGCGGCTCCTGCTCGAACACGTCCAGCGCCGCCCCCGCGATCCAGCGCTTGCGCAACGCGTCGGCCAGGTCCTCCTCGACGACCACCGGCCCGCGCCCCACGTTGACGAAACGGGCCGACGGCTGCATCAGCCCGAAGAACCGGGCGTCGAACAGGCCCCGGGTCGCCTCGGTCAGCGGCGCCGCACAGATCACCCAGTCGGCCAGGGCCGCCAGCCGGTCCAGGTCCTCGGGGCCGTGGACGGTGCGCCGCGCGGTACGCCCCACCAGCGCCACCTTGACCCCGAGGGGCATCAGCAGCCTGGCGATCTCCCGCCCGATCGGGCCCGCGCCGACGACCACCGCGCGGCTGTTCGCGAGCGTCCCGCTCTCCCGGTGGCGCCACTGCCGCCGTTGCTGGAGGTCCAGCGTGCCCGGGAGGTCCTTCGCGAACGCCAGCATCAGGGCCGTCACGTACTCGGCCACCGGCCGCTCGAAGATGCCCCGGGCGTTGGTCAGTACCGTGTCGGAGGCGATCAGCTCCGGGCACAGCAGCCGGTCCACGCCCGCGCTCGCCGTGTGCACCCACGCCGGGCGGGGCCCCTCGCCGGGCCAGGCGGCCCGTACCGCGTCGGAGGCGAAGTCCCACACCAGCAGCACGTCGGCCTCCGGGAGCCGGGCGGCGAGCCCGGCCCCGTCGGTGTACCGGATGCGGGCCCGGCCGGTCAGCCGGCCCAGGCGCGGGGACGGGGCGGTGTCCAGGACGAGCAGGGTGGGCTCTGACATGGGGACGGTCGCTCCGTTCCGCTGCGCTGCGTCCGGGAAGGGCGGATGGACCACGCTCGCAGCCGCGCCCCGCTCCGTCAACAGGTCGTGGTGGAGGTGGGGCAGATGGGGGAATACTTGGATGAAACAGATAAAAGGGGGAGGGTGAGCGGCGCCGTGCGCCCGGACCGTCCGGCCGGTTCCGGTCCGGGCGGGCAGGCGCGGGAAGGCGGGAAGCGTGGACAGGACGACCCTTGGCTTTCTCCACCCCGGACGCTTCGCGGTGGACGACTTCCCGCGGATGGAGATCCTGCTCGACGCGGTCCGGCTCGTCGTGTACCGCACCGACGTCGACGAGGACTCCTACGGGGTCGACGCGCTGGTGCGGACCGGGTCGCCCGAGCGCCTGGCCGCCGGGGCGGAGGAGCTCCAGCGCTCCGGCGTCGAGGCCGTCGTGTGGGCGAGCGCGGGCGGCAGCTTCCTCCACGGCTGGGAGGGTGCCCACGAGCAGACCGCGGCCCTGGCCAGGGCGGTGGGCGTGTCCGCCTCCAGCACCTCGCTCGGCTTCGCCCACGCGGTACGGGAGCTGGGCGCCGAACGGGTAGCCGTCGCCTCCACCTACCCCGAGCACATCACCGCCCTGCTGCTCGACTTCCTGCGCGCCGCGGGCGTCGAGGCGGTCGCCGCGCGCTCCGCCGGTCTCGGCTCGGCCGCCGAGGCCGCGGCCTGGGGCCCGGACCGGGTGCGGGAGTTCGCCGTCGCCGCCGACCGGCCGGAGGCGGACGTGGTGCTGCTGCCCGACACGGCACTGCACACCGCCGGTCACGAGGCGGAGCTGGAGGAGGTCCTCGGCAAGCCGGTCCTCACCGGGAACCAGGTGACGGTCCGGGAGGGGCTGCGGCTGGCCGGCCGCCGCGCCTGGTCCCCGAGGCTGGGCAGGCTCTTCGCCGGCCGGGAGGCGCCCCCGGCCCCGGTGCCGACCTGGGGCGAGGGCCGTGCCTGGGCGCACAGCGGGAAGCACGGGCACCGGGGGAGGTGATCCGGCGCCGGGGGCCGATCGGCCGTCGGGGAGGTGATCCGGCGCGCACGGGGCGTGCGGCCCGGCCTGTCGGCGGGCGTGCGGTCCCGGCCCTGCGTCCCGTACTCCGCACCCCGCGCGGGAGCACCCCGCACCCCGCGCGGGAATAAGCGGAGACTCCCTCCTGTTCTGTTCTCCCGGACGTACGAGCAAGGCGCGGGCGCATCACCGGAGAGGCCAGGACGTGGACGAGATTCGAGGCGACGAGATCCGTGGCAGGACGAAGGGAACGGCCCCCGTGCCGCTCTCCGTGCTCGACCTGGTGACCGTGGGGCAGGGCCGCACCGCCACCCAGGCGCTGCGCACCTCCGTGGACATCGCACAGCTCGCCGAGCGCCGCGGGTTCCACCGCTACTGGGTCGCCGAACACCACTCCATGCCCGGCGTCGCCTCCTCCTCGCCCGCCGTGATCCTGGCCCACCTCGCGGCCCGCACCGAGCGCATCCGGCTCGGCTCCGGCGGTGTGATGCTGCCCAACCACGCGCCGCTCGTCATCGCCGAGCAGTTCGGCACCCTGGAGGCCATGGCCCCCGGCCGCATCGACCTCGGCCTCGGCCGGGCCCCCGGCACCGACGGGGCCACCGCCGCCGCCCTGCGCCGCAGCGACCGGCTGAACGAGGGGGCCGATGATTTTCCGCAGCAGCTCGCGGAGCTGACCCGGTTCCTGGACGACGACTTTCCCGACGGCCACCCCTACGCCCGTATCCACGCGGTCCCCGGCCCGGTCCAGGGCACGGCCGACGGCGGCGTGCAGTCCATGGCCCGGCCGCCGATCTGGCTGCTCGGCTCCTCCGGCTTCAGCGCCCGGCTGGCCGGTGTGCTCGGCCTGCCCTTCGCCTTCGCCCACCACTTCTCGGCGCGGAACACGGTGCCGGCCCTCGACCTGTACCGGGAGTCGTTCCGGCCGTCCGCGGTGCTCGACGCCCCGTACGCCCTGATCGGCGTCGCGGCCCTGGCCGCCGACGACGAGCGCGAGGCCCGCCGCCAGGTGCTCACCGGGGCCCTGTCCATGGTCCGGCTGCGCACCGGTCGCCCCGGCCTGGTCCCGACGCCCGAGGAGGCGGAGGCGTACGCCTTCACCCCGATGGAGCGCGAGTTCGTCGACGGCTGGCTCGCCGACATCGTCCACGGCACCCCGGACGAGGTCCGCACCGGTCTCGACGCCCTGGCCGAGCGCACCGGCGCCGACGAACTGATGATCACCGCCAACGCCCACGGCGGGGAGGCCCGGCTGCGCAGCTACGAGCTGATCGCCGACGCGTACGGACTGCCCACGACGGCCTGACCCACCGCGCCCCGGGAACCCGGACCGGATCAGGCGGGCAGTTTCCCGCTGCCGATCAGCTCGGCGATCCGCTCCGGGGCCACCGCGCGCGAGTACAGCCAGCCCTGCCCGGTGTCGCAGCCGATCCTGCGCAGCCGCTCCGCCTGCCCGGCCGTCTCCACGCACTCCGCGGTGACGGTCAGGCCCAGGCGGTGCGCCAGCTGCACCATCGCCTCGACGATCGTCTCGTCGGCCGGACTCGGGTGGGCGCCGTCGTCGTAGCGGAAGCCGCGGACGAACGAGCCGTCCAGCTTCAGCACGGAGACCGGGAGCCGGCTCAGATAGGCGAGGTTCGAGTAGCCGGTGCCGAAGTCGTCGATGGCGATGCGCACCCCCATGCCGCTGAGCGACTGGAGGGCCTGGAGCGGCCGGCCCGCCGAACCCATCACCGCGGACTCGGTCAGCTCCAGTTGCAGCAGCGCCGGATCGAGACCGGTCTCGGCGAGGATCTCCGCGACATCGGTGACCAGGTCGGAGTCCCAGACCTGGCGCACGGCGACATTGACGCTGATGAACAACGGCGGCTCGGCCGGGTGGTCGAGCTGCCAGCGCCGGGCCTGGCGGCAGGCGGACCGGAGCACCCACCGGCCGAGCTGGACGATCGAGCCGTCCTCCTCGGCGATCGCGACGAACCGATTCGGCGAGAGCATGCCGAATTGCGGGTGGTTCCAGCGCACCAGCGCCTCCACCCCGTGCACCACCCCGTCGGCCATGCCGACCAGCGGCTGGTACTCGATGGTGAACTCGCCGCGCTCCACGGCGGGCCGCAGGTTCGAGGAGAGCGTCTGCCGGGTCATCCGGTGGGCGTTGCGCTCCGGGTCGAAGACCGTCCAGCGGGCCTTGCCGTCCGCCTTCGCCCAGTACAGCGTGGTGTCGGCGGCCTGCATCAGCCCGGTGGCCGAGGTCCCGGCCACCGGGCGCTCCACCACCCCGATCGACGCGGACACCGAGAGCCGCTGCCCGGCCAGGTCGAAGGGCTGCTGGAGCGCGAGGAGCACCGCGCGGGCCAGGTCGGTGAGCTGCCGCGTGCCGGTGGAGTCCTCGACCAGGATCGCGAACTCGTCGCCGCCCAGCCGGGCCACGAGGTGCGAACCGGGGCGGCGCGGGCCGTCCTGCTCCGCGCAGTCGGTGAGCCGTGCGGCGACGGCGGCGAGCAGCCGGTCGCCGACCCGGTGGCCCATCGTGTCGTTGACGGCCTTGAAGCCGTCCAGGTCCAGGTAGCAGACCCCGACCCGGCCGCTCCCGGCCCCGGCGCCGTCGTCGCCCCGGTGGGCGGGGTTCTCCAGGACGGCGGTGAGCCGCTCGAAGAACAGCGTCCGGTTGGGCAGCCGGGTCACCGGGTCGTGCATCTGGAGGTGGCGCAGTCGTTTCTGCAGCTCGCGCCGGTCGCTGATGTCCGAGACGGAGAGCAGCACCTGCCCAGCGCCTTGCGCGCCGCCCGCGCCCGTCCCCGCGTCCGTGGTCGTACCCGCGCCGGCCCCCGTGTCCGCGCCCGTGCCCGGGACCGCCCCGTGCTCCGGGCCGGGCATCGGTACGACGGTGACCTCGGCCCACAGCGAGCGGCCGTCGGGGTGCTTGAGCTGATGGGTGCGGCGGAACCGGGAGCGCCGCCCGTGCAGCACCTCGCGGTACGCGTGCCAGGTGCGGCCGTCCGCCGCCAGGTCGAGCAGATCGGCCGCGGACTGGTTGGCCAGCGCCGTGGCGGGGCGGCCGAGGAGACTGCCGAGGGCGTCGTTGGCGGTGACGACCAGGCCCTCGTGGTCGACCACGGCCATCGGGAGCGCGGCGGCCCGGAACGCCGCCCGGTAGCCGTGCGGCTCGGAGCCGCAGCCCCCGGCAAGGGGCCACGGCCGGTCACGTTCCGTGGTCGAGGGCCCCGCGGAACAGGGGGACGTGCCCGTCGGGGGCCTCGGCCCTTCGGACGTTCCGCTCACCGTTCGCTCCTGCCGTGCAGTTCGGTTTTGAACAGGTGTGGCCGGACTGGCCCGCCGCACGGATCGCCTCGAAGCACAGGCGGAAACCGCGTGGGAAAGCCTGGTGAAGCATAGAGGCAGGGGCCTGGGCCGTTCCAGCGCCCCGACCCTTCCACGCCTTGCGTACGCCTCGCATGGGTCATTTGCGCGCCGATCCGATTTGCCCGCAACCGATTGTTTCTGAGCGCTTCTGTGTCGAGGTGGTACCTCGATGATCGATTGTGACTGTCCGTAAAGGTCAGGGGTTCGGTCGGGTGCTGACTCGACTGGGGCAGCACAACAGGACGAAAGCCCTGAATCATCACAGGGTGGGTGCGTGATCACATCTCGCACCCGGAGGTAGACGTGCCGCGTCAGCGCAGAACCGGGGGAGTGGAGAGGCCGAGTCTGCGCGGTGTGGGCGCGGCCCTGACCTCTCTTCTGGCGCTCGCCGCCACCTCCCTCGTCGCCGGACCCGCCGCGGCCGCCACCGGCGAGGCGGGCCCGTGCGCCCTGCCGCGCACCGAGGCGCACCACTCGCTCGGCGTGAGCGACTGGAACGACGCCTACCCCCGCCCCGACCGCCCCCTCGACGCGGTCATGATCTTCCTGTCCTTCCCGGACCACCGCCCCGCCGTCACCCCCGGCGAACTCGCCGCCGACCACTTCCCCGCCACCACCGAGTTCTTCCGGCGTGCCTCGTACGGGAAGTTCACCCTGCGCCCGCACCCGTTGCAGCAGTGGATCCGGATGCCCGAGACGTCCGACCGGTACGGCATACGGCGCGACTGGGACAACGGCCGGCGCGCCGCCTATCTGCGCGACGCCGTGGCCGCGGCCGATCCGCAGGTCGACTTCTCCCGGTACGCCGTCGTCTACCTGGTCGCCGACCCGGACGCCCCGGGCGTCGACTCCGACGCCACCAAGGTCGTCAACTTCGACGAGCCGCTGCGCGCCGACGACACGGACATCCGGCGCGTCGTCACCGTCTTCGAACACCACCCGCCGGACCGCAACGTGCTGGCGCACGAGACCGGCCACGTCTTCGACCTGCCGGACCTCTACCACCGGCCGGCCGACGGCAAGGGCGACTGGGACACCTACGTCGGCGACTGGGACGTGATGGGCAGCCAGTTCGGACTCGCGCCGGACCTCTTCGGCTGGCACAAGTGGAAGCTGGGCTGGCTGGACCGCAGGCAGGTGGTCTGCGTCCAGAGCAGCCGGGACATCACCCTGGAGCCGATGGCGGCCGTTCCCGCGCCCGGTGCCTCCATCGGCACCCGGCTCGCGGTGATCAGGACCGGCGAGGACAGCGCCGTCGCCATCGAGGCGCGCAGCTCCACCGGGAACGACAGCGCGACCTGCGCCGAGGGCGTCCTGCTCTACCGGGTGCGCAGCAAGACCCCGTCCGGCGGCGGCCCGGTCGAGGTCATCGACACCCACCCCGAGACCGACGGCTGCTGGGACCGGTCGGTCTACGCCCCGCTCGCGGACGCCCCGCTGCGGGTCGGCGAGACGTACAGCATCCCCGGCGGGCACACCAGGATCGAGGTTGCGGACCGGACCCCGTCGGGCGCCTGGACCGTCCGGATCACCACCGGCACGTAGAGGCCCTTCGCCACGCGACTCCCGCGCCCCGCCCCCCTGCCTTCCGGCGCACGAAGAAGCCCCCTCGCTTCCGCGAGGGGGCTTCTCCCGTCTGTGCGCCGCCAGGGACTCGAACCCCGGACCCGCTGATTAAGAGTCAGCTGCTCTAACCAACTGAGCTAGCGGCGCCTGCTGACGTCGTAGACCTTAGCACTCTGATCGGCGGGAGGAAAAATCGGTTCACGAGCCGCCGCCGGGGGTGTCGATCTGGTCACCCGCACGCAGGCCCAGAGCAGTACGTCGGGCCCCGGCAGCCAGGGGGTGCGGGTGTCGGGGGCGACCACCCAGCGGGGGCCGGAAGCGGCGGGCGCGCAGGTCAGGGGCGGAACGGTGACCGCGTCCCCGGTGCCGTGACAGAGCAGCGGCGGAACCTTTCCGTCGCTTCCGTCACCGTCGCCGTCGGCTCCCCCCGGGCCCGCGGCGCCCTCGTCGTCCCGCAGCTGCGGGTCCATGGCCGCCCGGGGCTCGGGGCCGCCGCCCCACTCCTCCCAGTCGAGCAGCGACGGCAGCCGCTGGGCGGTGCCGGGGGAGGCGAACAGCAGCATCCGGCCGCGGTGCGTGGCCACGGGGCCGGACCCCGGACCGTCGGACCACAGGTGCTCCAGCATCCGGCGCCCGAAGAGGGTGGGCACGTTCACCACGTCGAAGGCCGATCCGCACGGCAGCACCCCGGGCGAGGAGGGATGGGCCTCCCACTGGGCCAGTGTGCTGCGCGGGTACGCGGCGGCCCCGGCGAGCCAGGCGGCCCCGGCCGCCGTGACCTGGGACGTCTGATGCGCCGAGGCCCGGTGGTGCGGGGCGGGGAGGACGCCGACGCCGTGGTGCGGGGTCTCGCCGTGATGGGGGATGGTGTCGTCTGGCAGCCATGCGGTCATGCGCCCATGTCTACCGGGAGTGATCGGGCGGATTCCGAGAGTTGCCGGAAACCGGGACAGGGCGGGGTGGCAAGGAGTATCTTGCGCGCGGGCATATGCCAGAGGTCGTAACCGGAGCCGTTGTCCGACGTCAGGAGGGCGTCCGGCCCAGCAGACTCCGGCCGAACTCGACCATCTTCCTGGCGTAGTCCTCGGTCCACTCCGCACGCTCCGCGATGTCCGCCGTCGTCAGCCGGTCGAACCGGCGCGGATCGGCGAGCCGGGCGGCGGCGATCGCCTGGAACTCGACCGCGCGGTCGGTCGCGGCCCGGAACGCCAGGGTCAGCTCGGTGGCACGGGACAGCAGCTCCTTCGGGTCGTCCATCGACTCCAGGTCGAAGAAGTGCTCGGGATCGGCGACGGCCGCCGACGGCTCGAAGAGCAGGGGCGCCGGACGCATCCGCTGCCGTTCGTTCCGCTCGGGCTGTGGCATGTGGTGTTACCTCCTCGGACGGGCCGGACGGCCACCCTCCATTGTCCAACGTCCCGCAAGTGGGCCCGGATCCCGGCCGCGACGCCTCCGGCCGGGACCGGACCACCGGGACCGGATCGCCGGTCCCGGCCGGGTCATCGGCGGGGGAGCGCGGACGCCGCCTCCTCCAGGTCGTCGACGCTGCCGGACATGATGGTGCGGACGTGCTCGGTGATGTGCTCGACCGGCCAGTCCCACCAGGCGACGGCGAGGAGCCGGGCGACGGTCCCCTCGTCGTGACGGGTGCGGATCAGGCGGGCGGGATTGCCGCCGACGATGCCGTAGTCGGGCACGTCGGAGGTGACGACGGAACCGGCGGCGACGATCGCGCCGTGCCCGATGCGCACGCCCGGCATCACCGTGGAGCCGTGGCCGAACCAGACGTCGTTGCCCACGACGGTGTCGCCCCGGTTCGGCAGCCCGGTCAGCAGGTCGAAGTGCTCGCTCCAGGAACCGCCCATGGAGGGGAACGGGAAGGTGGACGGGCCGTCCATCCGGTGGTTGGCCCCGTTCATGATGAACCGCACACCGGTCCCCAGCGCGCAGTACTTCCCGATGACGAGCTTCTCCGGGCCGTAGTGGTACAGCACGTTGCGGGTCTCGAACGCGGTCGGGTCGTCCGGGTCGTCGTAGTACGAGAAGTCCCCGACCTCGATCAGTTCGGACTTCACCAGGGGCTTCAGCAGCACCACCCGGGGCTGCCCGGGCATCGGGTGCAGGACGGTCGGGTCGGCGGGGACGGCGGGGACGGCGGATTCGGGCACGGGGCGGTTCCTTGTCGGCTGTCGGCTATTGGCTGTCGGTCGGTCCGTGGAGCGTACAACCGGTTCGTCGTCGGGGTATCAGGTCGCGGGGCGGCCGGAGTCGTCCGGGCCGGATCACGGACGCCAGACCACCCGGTGCTCCGCCAGATGCGCCAGCACCGCGTGGTTCGCCTCCCAGCCGTCGGGGAACTTCACCGTGACGCCCAACTGCACCGGCTCCGTGGACGGATGCTCGTCCAGCAGCTCCGTGACGCCCGCCCGGCACACCACGACGCAGGCGTGCCGGTGGCGCGAGGCCAGTACGCAGAGCCGGCCCGTCTCCAGGTGGAAGGCCGTGGCGTCGGGGCGGCCGGACAACGGGTGCAGGACCACCGTGACGTCGAACTCGCGGCCCTGGAGCCGGTTCGCCGTGTCCACCGCGACGCCGCTCACGCCCAGCTCCGCGAGCGCCGCCCGGACCGCCGCGGCCTGGTCGCGATGGGCGGTGCCGACCGCGATCCGGTCCGCCGTCACCGGCACCGGGTCCGGCGAGCGCTCGCTGGTCGCCGCGCCGCCCCGGTCCAGCAGCCGGCGGACCACCAGGGCCACCGCCCGCACCGCCTCCGGATCGGTGCGCGGCGTGTGCCTGGCCGGGAGTTCGAGCAGACCCCAGCCGGACTCCGCGGCCTCGTCCAGCACCCGGTCCGGGGCCGAGCCGTCCGACACGACGCCGAACGACAGCCGCCGGTCGCCGTGGTCCGTCCCGCTGCGGAACGGGGTGTACGGGTAGAACGCGTCCGAGACCAGCGGCGCGGCGGACGCGGGCAGCCGCCAGGACACCGGCAGCCGGTGCTGCGGCAGTTGGGGATTGTGCGCCAGCAGGGTGGAGACCGCGCTCGCGGACGGATCGTACGAGAGCCCCGCCCACTGGTCCGCGCCCACGATCGAGAACGGGTCCAACTGCCCCGGGTCGCCGACGAACAACGCCCGCTCGAAGAGCCCCGCGACGGCCAGCAGCGCGTCCGAACGCATCTGGTACGCCTCGTCGACGATCGCATGCCCCCACGGCTCCACGTTCTTCACGTGCGCCCACTTGGCGGCCGTCGAGATGACGACGTCCAGCCCGGCCAGGTCGGCCGCCTTCGCCGACTTCCGTACGTTGGCCAGGCCGTCCAGCACCTTGTCGTACGGGTCGGAGTCGTTGCTGTGCAGCCGGCCCACCGGCAGCCCCGGGTCCTTCTCCGCCAGCCGCACCACCAGGTCGTCGACCTGGGCGTTGGTCTGCGCGACCACCATCAGCGGATGCCCGGCCGCCGCGAGTTCGAGCGCGGCGCGCACCACGAGCGTCGACTTGCCCGCGCCCGGCGGGGAGTCCACCACGATGCCGCGCGACGTACCGCCGAGGGTGTCGGCGAGGATCGCGTCGGTCGCCCGCGCGGCCCGCGCGCCCGGGTCGAGAACGTCCGTCACAGCAGGTCCTCCGCGGTCACCGGGTCGGGGTGCTCGGCATGCCCGGCCGCCGCGCCCGGCGGACCGCCGTGCGTCCAGGGCGTCTCCTCCGGGTCCGGCAGCTTCGGGCCGCCGCGCTGGTCGTGCTCGAACAGGGTCCAGGCGATCCGGTCGCCCGGCTCGGGCACCGAACCCGGGGCCGGCTCCTTGCTCCGGCCCATCCGGTCGAGGACCCGCAGCACCAGCGACGGCGCGCCCCCGTCCTCCGGTTCGGCGTACGCCACGAACTCGACGGTCTGCGGCCTGCCGTCCAGCGAGCGGTACACCTTGGTGCGCTCGCCCAGGTGCGGACGCTCGTCCGTACGGACCGTGACCAGCGGGCGCGGGGACGGGCGCCTGGACTCGCTGTACGCCATCACCACCTCCGTCACCTCACCCACGAACGCCTCCCCGGCCAGCCTCCGGCCGGCCAGCACCAGCGGATCGTCCAACGCCTCCTGGGCCTCCAACTGGGCCTGCGCCGTCTCCCGCGAGGCCAGCTTCTGCGCCGCCGTCACCGCGTCGTCCCGGCGCGGCTGCGGCGGCTCGCCGGAACGCACCCGGTCCCGGTGACCGGTGAACGACCAGCGGTCCCTGGTCCAGCGGTCCTCGACCCGGGACCCCTCGGGCAGCCCCCGCAGCAGGTCGAGCCCCCGCCACACCGCATCCCACGTCGGCCGCATCACCCCGGCCAGCAACGCCCTGATCTCCCGCTCGGCGGCGGTCACCCCGGCGAGCAGGGCATCGGCCGCGAGACCGTCCTCCGCCGCCGCGAGCGCGGTGCGGGCCCGGTCGTACCGCTCGATGGCGGGTGCCAGCAGCCGGTTGTCGAACGCCGGGTCCGTGGCCGGACCGGCCGGCGGCCACCACAACTGGCCCTCGTCGTCCCGCTCCAGCTCCGCGCGCAGCGCCGCCGACGCACCCGACCCGCCCGCCGGGACGTCGATCCAGGCGAGCAGCGCGCCCAGGTGCTGATCCTCCAGGCTGCTCTGCCCGGTCGCCCAGTGCCGGTTCAGCAGATCCGTCGCGGCGAGCAGCAGGGAGGAGCCGGGCACCCGGGCCCGCTCCCCGTAATGCGTCAGCCAGCGGCCCAGCAGCGGAACGCGGGCGGGCGCGGGGTACAGCGCGTCGGGGTCGTCCTCGGCCGTGCGCCGGAACCGCATGGAACGGCCCAGCAGCCGGACGAACTCGACGCCCGCCCGGCTCGGCACGATCAACTGCGGCGCGTCCGTGCACAGCTCGACCTCGACCCTGGCCTTCTTCCCGGTCGCCGGATCGGTCTCGTTGCGCTCGGCCGGCTCGACGACGTCCTCGTACGCCTCGATGTGCGGCAGCACCGCCTCGGCCAGCTCGGCGAGGAACGCGAACCGCAGGTCCCGGTCGCGCGGCTGCGGGACCGCCAGCAGCCGGGGCGCCTCCCGGTCCGTCCCGACGAGCGCGCCCAGCGGGGCACCGGCCTCACCGGCCGTGGTCAGCGGGACCAGGACGAGCGGCCGGTCGGTCAGCCGGCGGTGCAGGACCGTCGCCAACGGCTGCGCCCGGTCGCTCTCCACGGCCTCCATCCGGGCCAGGGTGCTGATCAACGACATGCCGCACCGCCCTCCAGCGCCTCGGCGCGCAGGGCCGCCGCCCGTCGCAGGGCCGCGACCGTCGGGTCCGCCGGATCGCCCTCCTTGCCCGCGGCGGCGGCCAGCACCTCGCCCACCGTGGTCAGCCCGCCCAGCTCGCCGCGCACGCTCCGCCCCAACGCCTCCACCGCACCGGCCTCCTTGGCCCTCTCCCGGCAGTGGAAGGCCAGCTCGCAGGCGGCCAGGCACTCCGGGGCGTACGCCGCGTCGACCGACGCGACCGCGGCGTCCAGCTGCTGCCGGGGGCACCCCGGATCGAAGGTGGTGCCCTCGGGCAGGGCCGCCGCGATGTCCTCCAGCCGGGTCAGCCGGGTCAGCTGACGCCGGGTGACCGCGCGCTGCTTGCGCACGTCGACGACCGAGGCGGTGGGCAGGTTGGAGAAGTCCTTCGGGCAGACCAGCAGCACCCGGTGGCCGACCCCGGCCCCCTCGGTCAGCTCCGCGATCCGCTCCAGCGCCAGGACGTAGACGGCGGACTGCCGGGCCGCGGCGCCGACCTTCGCCGCGTCGGCGGAACCGTCGAGCATGGGGAAGGACTTGATCTCGATGACCGTCCAGGTGCCGTCCGGATGCACCGCCACGGCGTCCGGCTCCAGATAGGCGGGGGAACCCGCCACGTCCAGGGCCAGCATCGGGTGGTCCAGCAGCGCCCAGCCGCCCGCCCCGGTCGCCTCGCGCAGCGCCAGGGCCGTACGCGCGGCACGGCCCTCGGGACCGGCCGCCGTCAGATCGGGCACCAGGACCTCGCGCGGCTCCCCGGCGCCGCCGCCCAGCCGTTCGTACAGCAGACGCATCAGCTCCGCGCCGCCGTCGCCCTTGACCTTGGCCTCGAAGGCGTTGCCCCGGACGAAGGCGAACTGCGACTGGCCGAAGGGCGCCGGTGAGCCGAGCGCCTCGGCCAGCGCGCCCTTGTCCACCCCGGCACCGTCCAGCAGGGCGCGGCGGCGGCAACCGGGATTGGCGGCGAGGGCGGCCAGCGCGCGGGCGTCCAGCGGGCGCGGGGCCACATCGGGGCCCCGCAGCTCAGCGAGCCGCCGCCGGAGTGTCGCCGCCCGCCGCTCCGGCTCCTGCGGGGGCGCCGGGGGCGGCCCGGGACGCACGACCGGCCGGGAGGTCTGCGTCGGCCGGTGACGCGGCGTCGGTGGAGTCTGCGGAGGAGGTCCGCTGGCCGGGGATTCGCTCACCCGCGGAAGTGTTGCATCCGGCACTGACAACCGGGGACTTGGCCGGCGGGGCGATCTGCGGGAACCGGGTTCCGACGCGGTCCTTGACCCGGTCCGCGAGACGCATCAAGGGCCGGGCGAGCAGGGCCCCGACACCCATCACGGCGGCGCCCGCGACCGCGTCGAGCAGATAGTGGTTGGCCGTGCCCATCACCACGAACGTGGTGATCAGGGGGTAGGCGATGCCCAGGGCCCGCAGGTACGGGTTCCGGCAGTGGCGCCACAGCAGGATCCCGCACCAGAGCGACCAGCCGACGTGCAGGCTCGGCATCGCCGCGTACTGGTTGGTCATCCCGCCCATGCCGCGCGGGGCGCTCGCCTCGGCGCCCCACCAGCCGTAGGAGCTGTACTGGGCCATGGTGTCGACGAAGCCGTACTTCGCCTCCAGCAGCCGGGGCGGGCAGGTCGGCATCAGCGTGAAGCCGATCAGGCCGAGCATCGTGGAGGTCATCAGCCAGGTGCGGGCCCTGCGGTACACCTCCTGGCGGCGGCGGAACAGCCAGACCAGGACGATCGGGGTGACCAGGTAGTGCAGGGACGCGTACGCGAAGTCGGAGGGTATGCCTATGGAGGGGTGGGCGGTGAGCAGCCGGTTGAGCGGGTGCTCGGCGTTGAGGTGGAAGGCCTTCTCCAGGCGCAGGATGGCCAGGCCGTTGTCGACGGCCGTGGACACGTCGCCGCGGGCCACCAGTCGGCCCCCCGAATAGGCCGCGTACATCAGGACCAGCAGTGACAGCTCGGTCCACCAGCGGGGCCTCGGGCGCGCCTCGGGCGAGGTGCTGGCATGCTGCATCCGGAAGCTCTCCATCATGTGTTCATGCGACCGACGGCGGGCGTTCAACCGTACGGTGCGAGTCGGTCGCGACTCCTCCGGGGGTCCCGGCGGGGTCTCGTGCGCACGGCTTTCTCCGCGTCCCGTGGGACGCCGGTTCGGCCCCGGAGGTTGCCTCGCGCACACGTGCGCGATGATGGGAGAACCGGACGATCATTCTGTCGTGGTCCCCGGCCCAAGATCTCGGTTTCAGGGAGAGCCGTCATGGCACCGCGTATCCTGCTCGCCCGGCACGGCCAGACGGAGTGGTCCGTCAAGGGCAATCACACCGGCAGGACGGACATCCCGCTCCTCGACACCGGCCGCGCCGGCGCCAAGCTCCTCGGCGAGCGGCTGCACCGCGGCCCATGGGCGGAGATCCCGGATCTGGAGGTCCGCACCAGCCCGCTGCAGCGGGCCAGCGAGACCTGCGCCCTCGCCGGGTTCGGGGACCGGGCCGAGCCCTGGGACGCGCTGCTGGAGTGGGACTACGGCGCGTACGAGGGGATGACCCCGGCCGAGATCAAGGCGATCCGGCCCGACTGGCTGATCTGGCGCGACGGGGTCCCGGAGGGCGAGACCCCGGCCGAGCTGTCCGCCCGCGCCGACGAGATCGTCGAGTGGGCCCGGTCCGCCGACCGCGACGTGCTGGTCTTCGCCCACGGGCACATCCTGCGGGCACTGGGCGCCCGGTGGCTCGGCGAGGACGTGGCGTTCGCCGCCCGCATCCGGCTCGACCCGACGTCCCTGTCGGTACTGGGGTGGGCGTACGGGGCCCCCGCGATGGAACGCTGGAACGACACGGGCCACCTGGAGCGGTAGCCCGCCCGGCCGTCGGTCCTGCGGGCGGGCACCGTCACCGCGGTGCGCCGCTCACTCCCGCGTACCGCTCACGTCGGCGTACCGCTCACGTCGGCGTACCGCTCCAGGAACTCCCGTACCTCCGGGGTGCCCCGCTGCGGCCTCAGCGCCGTCACCGACTCGGCCAGCATGGCCCGGATGCGGGTCGACCGGACGCGGCCCAGCAGGTCGAGCACCCGGTGCCCCTCCGCCGCCGCCTCCGCGGCCCGGCCCGCGCGGGCCAGGTCCCAGGTCAGCTCGGCCCGGTACAGCGCCAGGTTCCGGGTGAAGTGCGGGTCCTGGAGCCGCACCGCACGCCGCGCGTGGTGGGCCGCCCGCGACCACTCGCCCAGCACCGACCAGCACTGCGCCTCCAGGAACTCCAGCTCCGCCTCCCGGAAGAAGCTCATCCACTCCGGGTCGGCGTCGGACCGGCCGCGCCCGAACGCGGTGTGTGCCCGGCCGATCGCCCGCTCGCAGCCGGTGCGGTCCCCGAGCCCCGCCCGGCCACCGGCCTCCCGCAGCGCGAGCAGCGCCAGCAGCCGGGGCGAGCCCAGGGGCTGTGCCGCCCGCTGCCCGGCCTCCGCCGCGCGGACCGACTCCCGGGGCCGCCCGGTGTCCCGGGCCAGGAACGAGGCGTTGCAGAACGCGTGCGCCTCCAGCGCCGCGTCGCCCGCGACCCGGGCCGTGGCCAGCGCCTCCGCGTAGTGCGAGCGGGCGTCCTCGAAGCGGCCCGAGTCATGGGCCAGCCAG
Source organism: Streptomyces sp. NPDC006435 (assembly GCF_040612315.1). Classification (NCBI taxonomy): domain Bacteria; kingdom Bacillati; phylum Actinomycetota; class Actinomycetes; order Kitasatosporales; family Streptomycetaceae; genus Streptomyces; species Streptomyces sp. NPDC006435. The sequence continues at coordinate 118,817 of NZ_JBEXPY010000020.1, read as the reverse complement.
CCCACCGAGATGGCCAGTTCGCCCGCCCCTGCGTGCAGCCGGCCGGCCGTGGAGCGCTTGGCTGCGACGCCGGAGTCGAGCAGCGCGTACGCGATCCGCAGCGGGTGCGAGGCCTTGCGGTACAGGTTGTCGCCGCCCTGCCGGTCGTCGAGCAGCCGGATCTGCCGTACGGCCTTCTCGACGGCGCTCACCTCGGCCTCGCCGACCCGGCGCGGGGCCGGCACGGGGCCGGTGGCAGCGGCGGCGGAGGTGCCGCCGAGGCCGAGGGTCGCGGTCGCCATCGTGGCGGTGCCGCTCGTCATGAACACGCGACGCAGCACGTCGCTCTCCTCGTCGGTGTCGCGGTGGGGCGCGGTGGGCGGTGGGGTGTCGACGGTGGCCCGCGCCCCCCTGCCGCGTACGGTCTCACGCGACGAGAAGCCCAGATCCACCAGGGTGGTGCCGGGGAACATGTGCAGGAAGACCCGCTCGTACGCGTAGTTGGGGCAGCGGATCTCCCCGGACTCCACGCGTCCGATGTACCGGGCGTCGCACGCGACCTGTTCGCCGATCTCACGGGCGGCCCTGCGTACCGCGGCGGCGAACTCCCCGGCGGAGCGCTGTCCGCGCAGCCGCCGGAAGGCGAGGTTGGGAACTGCCCCTGTCGACACCATGGACCGGAACCTCTCTTCTGCAGCCGGGGTTCCCGCTTCCGGTGTCCCGGCGGATGTCCCGGCGGAGCAAGAACGTACCTGCTGTGACAAGCCCCACATGGAGCGTTTGCCCTCAAACCAGGCATCTCGCCCGCGATTTGCCATGAACTGCCACCCTTTGCGGCGGCGTGGCACCGTAGCCCTTGACGCAGTCGGCGCGTTGGTCCATGCGGAGACGGAAACCGGCTCCGCCCGGCGATGAGAGGAGAGGTCCCTTGTTGCATCTCGGCACGGAGACCGACGCACGGACGACTGCGACGACCCCGGCCGCGACGGGTGCCCCGGCACCCGCGTCCACGGAGGACCACGGGGCCGCCCCCTGCGACCTGGTGACCGTCCCGGCCCGCCAGGGACTGGAGGCCGTGGACATCCTGCGCCGGGACGCCGAGCAGGACATCGGCCCGGTCCTGCACGACGGCGCCTGCGACACCCTCGGCTTCCTCGTGCCGCCGGGCACCGCCGATGCGTGGGACGTACCCGGCAGCGCCTGTACGCGGACCGCCGGCCGCGGGCTGCGCATCCCCGCCGAGCCGCCGGTCACCGGGAGCGGCTGGCTGCTGCCGCCGGAGGACGACGCCCCGGTCACCGACCCCGCGGTGCTGCGGGCCGCCCTCGACCAGGCCGCCCGGCTCATCGAGGCGGCCGACAACTGCCGCTGACCGCACGAGGGTCCTCCCGGGGTCGCGCCGCAGGTCCGGGGGCGGCCCCGCCGGGTCCGGTCCGCGCCCATAATGGCCGGTGGGCGGGTTTCCCCGGCCCGGCCGGTCGCGTACCGGTCCGGAGCGAAGAGCAGTGAGCGGGCGCGAGCAGCAGTGGCACGTCGAGGAGCGTCGAGCGGGGGTGCGGGCGGTCGCGGGCGCCCGGACCGCAGGGCCGACGGCAGGACCGAACGCGGTGCGGGACGCGCCGGGCGCCGGGCGGAGCCCCTCGCCGAACCGGTGGACGGCGGCCTCGCCGAGCTGGTGCCCGACCGGGAGCGCCCGCACGCCTGGACGCTGACGCTGGACGGCGCCCCGCAGTCCCACGTGGACCTCGACGACCCCACCTTCCTGTCCTTCGAGTACCAGCGCCGCATCGGGCACATCGCCGACCTCGTCGCCCCCGCCGGGCAGCCGCTGCACGTGGTGCACCTGGGCGGCGGCGCCTTCACCCTGGCCCGCTACATCGCCGCGACCCGGCCCCGCTCCACCCAGCAGATCGTCGAGGTGGACGCCGCGCTCGTCGGCTTCGTGCGCCGGGAACTGCCGCTGGACCCGCAGGCCAGGATCAGGGTCCGGGCCACCGACGCCCGCGCCGGGCTCGGGAAGGTCCAGGACGGCTGGGCGGACCTCGTCATCGCCGACGTCTTCAGCGGGGCCCGCACCCCCGCCCACCTCACCAGCACCGAATTCCTCACCGAGGTCCGGCGGGTGCTGAAGCCCGGCGGGAGCTACGTGGCCAATCTGGCCGACGGGCCGCCGCTGACCCACCTGCGCGGCCAGGTCGCCACCGCGGCCGCGGTCTTCCCCGAGCTGGCGCTCGCCGCCGACCCGACCGTGTGGCGCGGCCGGCGCTTCGGCAACGCGGTGCTGCTCGCGTCGGACCTGCCGCCGAAGGTCGCCGAACTGACCCGCCGGGTCGCGACCGACCCGCACCCGGGCCGGGTCGAACACGGGCGGGCGCTCGCCGACTTCACCGGCGGCGCGGCGGCGGTGCACGACGCGACCGCGACCCCGTCCCCGGCCCCGCCGCCGTCGGCCTTCCGGTAGGACGCGGACCGGACCCGCCCCGGCGGGCCTTGCGACGGGACGCGGACAGGACCCGCCCCCTCCGGATGGCGTACGGTGCCGCCCATGGCAAGTGTGCTCGTGGTCGAGGACGACCAGTTCGTACGTTCCGCCCTCATCCGGCACCTGACCGAGGCCGCCCATACGGTGCGGAGCGTCGGCACCGCGCTCGAAGCCCTGCGCGAGGTCGCGCACTTCCGCTTCGACGTGGTCATCCTCGATCTCGGCCTGCCCGATCTCGACGGGGCCGAGGCGCTCAAGATGCTCCGGGGCATCACCGACGTGCCGGTGATCATCGCCACCGCACGGGACGACGAGAGCGAGATCGTCCGGCTGCTCAACGACGGCGCGGACGACTACCTGACCAAGCCGTTCTCGGTGGAGCACCTGTCCGCGCGGATGGCCGCTGTGCTGCGCCGCTCGCGCGCCGCCGGGGGAGAGGCACAGCCGCCGAGCGTCATCCGGGTCGGCGGGCTCGCCATCGACCCGCTGCGCCGCCAGGCCGAACTGGACGGGGCCGCGCTCGACCTGACCCGCCGCGAGTTCGACCTGCTGGCCTTCCTCGCCGGGCGGCCCGGCGTCGTCGTCCCGCGCAAGGAACTCCTGGCCGAGGTCTGGCAGCAGTCCTACGGCGACGACCAGACCATCGACGTCCACCTGTCCTGGCTGCGCCGGAAGCTGGGCGAGACGGCCGCCCGGCCGCGCTATCTGCACACCCTGCGCGGTGTCGGGGTGAAGCTCCAGCCGCCCGCCCCGGGCTCCCCGGAGCGGCCCGCATGAGATGGGCGCTGGTCAAGGTCTGTCTGGCCGTCACCGCGATGGTCGTGGTGGCCTTCGCCGTACCGCTCGGCATCGTGGTCGCGGAGATGGCCCGGGACCGCGCCTTCTCCGACGCCGAACGGCAGGCCGCCGCCATCGGCCCCACGCTCTCCATCACCACCGACCGCATCGAACTCGAAACGGCCGTGCTCGCCACCGAACCGGGTGTCGCGGGACGGATGGCCGTGCACGTCCCCGCCGCCGCCGGAGGACCGGACGGAGAACCGAACGGCGGACCGGACGGAGAACCGGATGGCGGACCGGGCGGAGAGCCGCTGGAGATCGGCACCCGGCGCGCGGCCCCCGAGGACCTGGAGACCGTGCGCAACTCGGGGCGTGCCTCGATCAGCGAGGTCAGGGGCGGTTTCGCGCTGCTCCAGCCGACCGCGCTGGGCCCCGACGAGATCGCCGTCGTCGAGGTGTTCGTGCCGCAGGACGAGGTGTCCAAGGGGGTCGGCACCGCCTGGCTGGTGCTGGCGGGCGTCGGCGTCGCGCTGATCGTCGGCTCCGTCGCGGTCGCCGACCGGCTCGGCGTACGGATGGTGGAGCCCGCCCGCCGACTCGCGGGCGCCGCCCACGACCTGGGGGAGGGGCGGCTGGGCACCCGGGTCGCGGAGGAGGGCCCGACGGAGCTGCGCTCGGCCGCCGCCGCGTTCAACTCCATGGCCGACCAGGTCATCCAGCTCCTCGCCAACGAACGGGAACTGGCCGCCGACCTGTCGCACCGGCTGCGCACCCCGCTCACCGTGCTCCGCCTCAACGCCGCCTCCCTGGGGGAGAGCACGGCCGCCGAGCAGACCCGGGCCGCGGTCCGGCAGCTGGAGCACGAGGTGGACATCATCATCAGGACGGCCCGCGAACAGCGCCCGCAGACCCAGGGGCTGAACGGCGGGCCGGGGGCGGGCTGCGACCTCTCCGAGGTGATCCGGGAACGGATGTCCTTCTGGTCGGCGCTCGCCGAGGACGAGGGCCGCGAGGTGAGCCTGGCGGGAGTGGAGCGCACGGTCCGCATCCCGGTCGCCAGGCCCGAACTGGTCGCCGTGCTGGACGCGTTGCTCGGCAACGTGTTCCGGCACACCCCGGAGGGCGCCGCCTTCGCCGTCGACGTGCACCACAGCGACGACGCGGTGATCGTGCTGGTCTCGGACGCGGGGGGCGGGATCGCCGATCCGGCGGCGGCCCTCGCCCGGGGCGGCGTCGGCCGGGACGGGGCGCGGGGCGCCGAAGGCGCGGTGGGCTCGACCGGGCTCGGCCTCGACATCGTCCGCCGGGCCGCGGAATCCACCGGCGGGGACGTGCGGATCGGACGCTCGGTGCTCGGCGGTACGGAGGTGAGCGTCCGGATCGGCCTCGACGGACACCGGCGGGAACACGGCCGACGCGCACACCGGGTGGGCCGGAGCCGGGGCCGGCGCGGGGCGACGCGCGGGAACACGGCACCCCGACTCCACCGGGGAAGGACCCCGGACCACTGACCGGTCCCCACACGGCCCCGTCCGGCCCCCTGCTCCCGCCCTCCGCCCTCGACCCTCCGCCCGTCTCCCCGACAGGTTCTGACGATCCCTCCGGCAGTCCATCCCCTTCCCTCCCCCGGACCGCCGGGTTCGGGGAAAGAACGCGGGTGTCGCCGCAGCCACCCCGGTCGAGCGGTACCCCGTTCATCTTCCGGCGGGCGTCCGGGGATGAACGGGGGATGACGGCGTCCGCCCCCGTCGGCGGGCGGAAACGTGCCCCGGTCCGTACGGTCCGGCGAGGCCGCCCCCGTACGCTGTCGCCGGTACGCCGCTGACCTGCCGCTTTCCTCGGCGGAACGGACTTCGGGCCGAACTCCGCCACGTTCTGCACGCGTTGTGGCAAGACCTCGGCGGGACACGGTCCCGTGACTTGCAGGACACGCTCGGGCAACGGAAGCGTCTTCAAGTCTTGACACCCGCCCCCTCCAGGCAGGAACCTTCCGGCATCGACGCATGGGAGCGCTCCCACATCGGATGGGTCCTCCACCCGAACGGCACTGCCCGTGCCCCTTCCCCGAACCTCCGGCACCCGAGCCCCACCGGCACGGGTGTCACGCAGTCAGAACACCGGCCCCACCCGGACGCCCCACCCCGGACCTCCGGAACGCCTCATCCCGGAACCCCGGAACCCGGAACCCCGGAACCCGGAACCCCGGAATCCGGAACCCAGAACCCCGGAACCCGGAACCCGGAGCGTCCCGCCCCCGGGCCCCGAAACGTCCCACCCCCGGAACAAGGAGCAGTGGAATGCGCATCACCCGCACCGTCGCAGGCCGGAGCCGCAGAACCGCGGTCCTGGCCACCACGGGCCTGACGGTCTCGGCCCTGTTGCTGACCGGCTGCAGCGGAGACTCGGACGCGTCGGGCAGCACGGGCCCCGACGCGAACGGGAACGTCACGCTGACCATCGCCGACTTCGGGCAGTTCGGCTACAAGGAGGCCGGGCTCTTCGAGAAGTACCACGAGCTGCACCCGAACATCACGATCAAGGAGGACGTCACCGCCGACGAGAAGGTCTACTACCCCAAGCTGCTCCAGCAGTTGAACTCGGGCAGCGGCCTCTCCGACATCCAGGGCATCGAGGTCGGCCGGATCAAGGAGATCGTCGACACCAAGGCGGACTCCTTCGCCGACCTGAGCAAGGTGATCGACGTCGGTGAGTGGGTGCCCTGGAAGGCGAAGCAGGCGACCACCGCCGACGGTGCGGTGATCGGCGCGGGCACCGACATCGGCCCGATGTCCCTCTGCTACAACACCGACCTGTTCGAGAAGGCCGGTCTGCCCACCGACCGCGAGGAGGTCGCGAAGCGGGTCGCGGGCGGCTGGGAGGACTACATAGAGCTCGGTGAGGAGTACAAGAAGAAGGCCCCGGCGGGCACGTACTTCATGGACTCGGCCAGCGCGATGTTCAACGCCGTCGTGAGCTCGAACGCCCAGCAGTACTACGACGGGGGCGGCAAGCCGATCTACAAGGAGAGCACCAGCGTCCAGCAGGGCTGGAGCCTGGCGGCCGAGGTCGCGGCCAAGAAGCTCTCCCAGGGGCTGGCCCAGTTCGACACCAACACCTGGGTCCCCGCGCTGCGCAAGGGCACCGTCGCCACCGTGGTCTGCCCCGCGTGGATGGCCGGACAGATCTCGGTCAACGCCGGTGAGGGCAACAAGGGCAAGTGGAACATCACCACCGCGCCCGGCGCCACCGCCGCCAACTGGGGCGGCTCCTTCCTCGCCGTGCCCAAGTCGGGCAAGAACGTCGAGGAGGCCGGCAAGCTCGTGAAGTGGCTGACCGCCCCCGAGCAGCAGGCCGCCGTGTTCAAGGCGATCGGCGTCTTCCCGTCCAACAAGGGCGCCTACGAACTGCCCGACGTGAAGAACGCGAAGCTCCCGTACTTCAACGACGCCCCGATCGGGCAGCTCTACGCCGACGAGGCCAAGTCCATCCCCGAGGCGGTGCTCGGCCCGAAGGACGCCGTCATCAAGGACACCATCTCCACCCAGATCACCAACATGGAGCAGCGGGGCACCGACCCCGACAAGGCGTGGAAGGCCGCGACCGAGGCGATCGACAAGGCGATCGGCTGACCGCCGCCGGTGCGGGCGCCCTCCTCCGGGACGCCCGCACCGGCCCGCGCCCCGCATCTCCGTAACCCCCTCGCCCCGTAACCCCCCGCACGCAGCACCTCCGCACACGCCCCGCACGCAGCACCCCCGCACGCTCCCTCGCGCCGGCACGTACCCCAGGGAAGGACTCCCGCCCGTGGCCACCTCGACTCCCACCCGGGACGCATACGCCCCGCCCCCCGGCGGTTCCCCGCACGCGTCGGCCCGATCCCGCGGGCGGACCTGGCGGAGCCGGCTGTGGAGGTTCGACGACAAGGCGTCGCCGTACGCCTACATAGCCCCGTTCTTCCTCGTCTTCGGCGCCTTCGGGCTCTACCCGCTGCTCTACACCGGCTGGATCGCCCTGCACCGGGTGGAGATGACCGGGATGGACCGGATGGAGTGGGTCGGCTGGGAGAACTTCGACAGGATCCTCCACGACTCCGAGTTCTGGACGGCCGTCGGCAACACCTTCCTGATCGGGGTCATGTCGACCGTCCCGCAACTGCTGGTCGCGCTCGGCCTGGCCCATCTGCTCAACTACCGCCTGCGGGCCAGCACCTTCTGGCGGACGGTCGTCCTCACCCCGTACGCCACCTCGGTGGCCTCCGCGGCCCTCGTCTTCGCCCTGGTCTTCCGGGCCGACGGCGGCCTGCTGAACTGGGTGCTGCACTTCGTCGGACTCGGCGACACCAACTGGGCCAACGGCCACTGGACGTCGAAGATCGCGATCTCCGTCATCGTGATCTGGCGCTGGACGGGCTACAACACCCTGATCTACCTGGCCGCGATGCAGGCCGTGCCGACCGATCTGTACGAGGCCGCGTCGCTGGACGGCGCCTCGCGCTGGCAGCAGTTCCGCAAGGTGACGATCCCCGCGCTGCGGCCGACGATCCTCTTCACGATCGTCGTCTCGACCATCGGTTCCATGCAGCTGTTCGGCGAGCCCCTGCTGCTGGAGGGCGGCACCCTCGGCGCGTCCGGCGGCAACGAGCACCAGTACGAGACGCTCAGCGTCTACCTCTACAACTACGGCTGGAACCTGGGCCATCTCGGCCCGGCCGCCGCGGTGGCCTGGGCGATGCTCGCCCTGCTGCTGATCATCGCCGCGGTCAACTGGCTCGTCGGCCGCTTCGTACGCACATCCGCGGCCTGACCGGGAGCGATTCCATGACCATGACCCGTACCAGCACCAGCACCAGTACCGGCGACGTCAAGGCTTCGGGCCCCGACGCGCCGCCCGCCCGCCGACGGGACGCAGGACGCCCCGGCCGCTTCAGGCCCGGCGCGGGACAGCAGCTGAAGGGCGGCCCGTTCGCCTACCTCGCCCTGACCGTCGTCGGCATCGGCTCGCTGCTGCCGCTCTACTGGACGCTGGTGGCCGCGTCCCGCACCCAGGACGAAGTACTCGCCACCACACCGCCGTTCCTGCCCGGCGGGCAGCTGCTGCACAACCTCGAAGCGGCCTGGACCCAGGCCCACCTCGGCAAGGCGATCCTCAACAGCGTCGTCGTCGCCGGCTGCATCACGGTGGCGACGCTCTTCTTCTGCACCCTGGCCGGCTACGCCTTCGCCAAGATGCGCTTCCGGGGCCGCGGCGCGCTGATGACCGGCGTCATCGCCACGCTCACGATCCCGCCGCAGCTCAGCGTCGTCCCGCTGTTCATGATGATGTCCGACATCGGCTGGGGCGGAAAGCTGGAGTCGGTGATCTTCCCGACGCTGGTGAGCGCGTTCGGGGTGTTCTTCATGCGCCAGTACCTGAGCGAGGCGCTGCCCTACGAACTCGTCGAGGCCGCCAAGGTCGACGGCGCGAACAACTTCCGCATCGTGCGCAGCGTGGTCCTGCCGGTGGCCCGCCCCGCGATGACGGTGTTGGGGATGCTCACCTTCGTACAGGCGTGGAACGACTTCTTCTGGCCCTACCTCGCCCTCAACCAGCAGAACCCCACGCTCCAGGTGGCCCTGGGCCAGCTGAGCGCCTCGTACACCCCCGACCAGAGCATCGTGATGGCGGGCGCGCTGATCAGCACCCTGCCGCTGCTCGTGGTGTTCGTGATCTTCGGCAAGCAGATCGTCGGGGGGATCATGTCCGGCGCGGTCAAGGGCTGACGCCACGTCACCATCCTTCCTCCGGACGCCCGTACGGCCCCCGCCCCGCGATGGACGGGGTGCCGTACGGTCACCGCCCCACCGAGCCCCACCCCTTCTCCACCTCACCTCCCGACCCCTCGACTCCATCCCCTCCTCCACCTCTGGGAGCGCTCCCGCATGACTGCTGTACGACCCGACATCGCCCCGAAGCGGACGCCCGAGGCACCCGGGGCGGCGGACTTCCCGACCGGTTTCGTCTGGGGGGCGGCCACCGCCGCCTACCAGGTCGAGGGCGCCGCGGCCGAGGACGGCCGCACCCCGTCCGTCTGGGACACCTTCAGCCGTACCCCGGGCAAGGTCCGCAACGGCGACACCGGGGACATCGCCGCCGACCACTACCACCGCTACCGCGACGACGTGGCGCTGATGAAGCGGCTCGGGCTGCGGGCCTACCGCTTCTCCGTCTCCTGGTCCCGGGTGCAGCCCACCGGCCGCGGCCCCGCCGTCGAACGCGGCCTGGACTTCTACCGCGGGCTCGTCGACGAACTCCTCGAAGCCGGGATCGAACCCGTCGCCACCCTCTACCACTGGGACCTGCCGCAGGAGCTGGAGGACGCGGGCGGCTGGCCCCAGCGGGTGACCGCCGAGCGCTTCGCCGACTACGCCGACATCGTGGCCGGTGCCCTCGGCGACCGCGTCGGCACCTGGACCACTCTCAACGAGCCGTGGTGCTCGGCCTTCCTCGGCTACGGCTCCGGCGTGCACGCCCCCGGCCGCACCGAACCCGCCGGCGCACTGCGCGCCGCCCACCATCTCAACCTCGCCCACGGCCGGGCGACCGAGGTCCTGCGCAACCGACTCCCCGCTGCCGCGCGGACCTCGGTCACCCTCAACCTCCATCAGGTCCGCCCGCTGACCGGCAGTGAGGCCGACGCGGACGCCGCCCGCCGCATCGACGCCGTGGGCAACCGGATCTTCACCGGCCCGATGCTGCGCGGCGAGTACCCGGCGGACCTGATCGCCGACACCTCGCACCTGGTGGACTGGTCGGAGCTGGTCCGGGACGGCGACCTGGCCACGATCTCCGCCCCGATCGACGTCCTGGGCGTGAACTACTACACGCCGACGCTGGTCTCCACGCCCGCGGACGGCGTCGGGGACGCGCGCGACGACGGCCACGGCAACAGCGACCACTCCCCGTGGCCCGGCTCCGAGCACGTCGCCTTCCACCTCGCCGAGGGCCGCAAGCGCACCGCGATGAACTGGGCGATCGACCCCGACGGGCTGTACGACCTGCTCATGGACGTCTCCCGCGACCACCCCGGCCTGCCGCTGATGGTCACCGAGAACGGTGCGGCCTTCGACGACTACGTCTCGCCCGAGGGCCGGGTGGAGGACCCCGAGCGGATCGACTACCTGCACGGCCACCTCGACGCCATCCGCCGGGCGGTCGCCGACGGAGCCGACGTCCGCGGCTACTTCCTCTGGTCCCTGATGGACAACTTCGAGTGGGCGTACGGGTACTCCAAGCGCTTCGGTGCCGTCTACGTCGACTACGCCACCCAGCGCCGCATCCCCAAGGCGAGCGCCCTCTGGTACGCCGACGTCATCCGCCGCCACGCCCTGCCCCCGACCCCCGGCCACGACTGACCCCGCACGTCCTGCACGCCCTGCACGCCCCGTCCGGGACCCGGCCGCCGCGCCGGGTCTCCGTCGTTCCCCGCCCGGCCCGGGGCCCGGCACCAGGACTTGGTTTGGCCATCCGGCTGTGAGAAATTGACCGCGAACGGGAGGCAGCCATGGCGGCAGCGCGAGTACGGAGCGGTGGGCGGCCCACGCTCGAAGAGGTCGCGGCGCGGGCGGGGGTGGGGCGCGGCACGGCCTCGCGGGTCATCAACGGTTCGCCGAAGGTCAGCGCCCAGACCCGTGAAGCGGTGGAGGCGGCCGTGGCCGAACTGGGCTACGTGCCCAACCGGGCGGCCCGCGCGCTCGCCGGCAACCGCACGGACGCCATCGCCCTGGTCGTGCCCGAACCGGAGACCCGCTTCTTCGCCGAGCCGTACTTCTCCGACATCGTCCGCGGTGTCGGCGCGGCGCTCGCCGACACCGACATGCAGCTGCTGCTCACCCTCGTCGGCAGCGACCGCGAGCGCCGCCGGCTCACTCAGTACCTGACCGCGCACCGTGTCGACGGCGTGCTGCTGGTCTCCGTCCACGCCGACGACCCGCTGCCGGACCTGCTGGAGCAGCTCGGCATGCCGGCCGTGACGAGCGGCCGCAGATCCGCCTCCGATCCGCTCGCCTCCGTCGACTCCGACAACTTCGGCGGCGCCCGCGCCGCGGTCGACCACCTCTTCTCCCGGGGCCGCCGCACCATCGCCACGATCACCGGGCGCCTGGACGTCTACGGTGCGCAGCGCCGCCTCGACGGCTACCGCGAGGCGATCGCCGGGACCGGCCTCGAACCGGACGAGCAGTTGATCGCCCGCGCCGACTTCACCGAGGAGGGCGGCGCCCGCGCCATGCGAGAGCTGCTGGCCCGCCGCCCCGACATCGACGCGGTCTTCGCCGCCTCCGACGTCACCGCCGCGGGCGCCCGCCAGGTCCTGCGCGAGGCCGGCCGGCGCATCCCCGACGACGTGGCCCTCATCGGCTTCGACGACTCGGCCGTGGCCCGCCACATGGACCCGCCCCTCACCAGCGTGCGCCAGCCCATCGAGGAGATGGGCCGCACGATGGCCCGCGTCCTGCTCCAGGAAATCGCCCGCGAGACCCAGGAACGCCCGCAGATTGTGCTTCCCACGGAACTGGTCGTCCGCGACTCCTCGTGACGGCCGTCACACCACCGCCCGGTGAGGGTGCCTCACCGTTTCAGGAGATACGAGAAGGGCCCCGGTCATCGACCGGGGCCCTTCCCATCAGGGTGAGTAACGGGACTCGAACCCGCGACATCCTGGACCACAACCAGGTGCTCTACCATCTGAGCTATACCCACCATGCCCGGTCTTTTTCTGACCGGCCGAGAAAAAGTGTACAGGGTCCGAGAGGGTGCTCGCGCCCCAGTTGTTCAGCCGCCGGTCCCAACCCCCGAAAGGGCTATGACCAGCGGCTTCACGAGGACCTACGGTGCGGGTGGTGCGACGCGGGCCGCGATGGCCCTGGCGCGCTCCGAGTCCGGGCCGGGCTGCGGCACGAAGACCGCCTCGCGGTAGTACCGCAGCTCCGTGATGGAGTCGCGGATGTCCGCGAGCGCCCGGTGGTTGCCGTTCTTCGCCGGGCTGTTGAAATACGCCCTCGGGTACCACCGGCGCGCCAGCTCCTTGATGGAGGAGACGTCGACGATCCGGTAGTGGAGGTAGCCCTCCAGGGCCGACATGTCCCGCGCCAGGAAACCGCGGTCGGTGGAGACCGAGTTTCCGCAGAGCGGGGCCTTGCCGGGTTCCTTCACGTGCTCGCGGACGTAGTTCAGCACCTGGGCCTCGGCGTCGGCCAGGGTGGTGCCACCGGCCAGCTCGTCGAGGAGGCCCGAGGCGGTGTGCATCTGCCGCACCACCTCGGGCATGGTCTCCAGGGCCGCGTCCGGCGGGCGGATCACGATGTCCACCCCTTCGCCGAGCACGTTCAGCTCCGAGTCGGTGACCAGCGCGGCCACCTCGATGAGTGCGTCTTCCGCCAGCGAGAGCCCGGTCATCTCGCAGTCGATCCACACCATGCGGTCGTTCATGGCCCCACCCTACGGGGCACTCCGTTGCCCCGGCAGGGTCGGGCGTCCGGCCGCGTACGCGTCGAGGCCCGGTTTCCCGTGCTCCTGCTGTCCCGCGCCCGCCGTCGGTGCGATGACGGGGTGGGGACCCGGCGGGGCGGCCGGAGCCGTGGCGCGCCGGACCGGCGAGCTGCCCTGCGGGGGCACGATCGGCTCGGACGCCGCGACGACGGGTTCCCCGCCACCGCCCTGCGGACGACGGGCCCGGTAGGCGGCCCGGTACGCGGCGGGGGAGGAGCCCAGCTGACGCCGGAAGTGTCCGCGCAGCGCGACCGGCGAGCGGAAGCCGCAGCGGCCCGCCACCTCGTCGACCGAGTACTCGGACGTCTCCAGCAGCCGCTGCGCCTGCAGCACCCGCTGGGTGATGAGCCACTGGAGCGGTGCGCTGCCGGTGAGTGAACGGAACCTCCGGTCGAAGGTCCGCCTGCTCATGTAGGCGCGCGCGGCCAGCGTCTCCACGTCGAACTGCTCGTGGAGGTGCTCCAGCGCCCAGGCCACGACCTCGGCGAGCGGGTCGGAGCCGATCTCTTCAGGTAAAGACCTGTCGAGGTAGCGCTCCTGACCGCCACTGCGCCGCGGCGGCACGACGAGCCGGCGGGCCAGTGCCCCGGCGGCCTCCGTGCCGTGGTCCGTGCGGACTATGTGCAGGCAGAGATCGATGCCTGCCGCCGTCCCGGCGGAGGTGAGCACGTCGCCGTCGTCGACGAAGAGCTCACGCGGGTCGACGTGCACCGACGGATAGCGCTTGGCCAGCGTCGGTGCGTACATCCAGTGTGTGGTCGCCGGGCGGCCGTCCAGCAGGCCGGCGGCGGCGAGCACGAACGCGCCGGTGCACAGACCGACGATGCGGGCACCCTCCTCGTGGGCGCGGCGCAGCGCCTCCAGCGCCTCGGCGGGCGGCGGCGAGGTGATCGAGCGCCAGGCGGGCACCACGACGGTGCCGGCCCTGCTGATCGCCTCCAGCCCGTAGGGTGCGGTGAGTTCGAGTCCCCCGGTGGTCCGCAGCGGTCCCTCTTCCCCGCCGCAGACGAGGAGTCGGTAGCGCGGAACACCCGCGTCCTGGCGGTCGATTCCGAACACGGAGAGCGGGATGGAACTCTCGAAGATGGGGCCGCCGCTGAACAGCAGCACGGCGACGACTTCCCGTCGTCGACGGCCACTGAGCTTCCGTACAGCCTCCGTTGCGGCGGCGGAGTCCTGGCTCATGACGCTAAGCCCCCCTCGGTGTTCGCGTCTTCCTGGTCCTTACGGGCCTGTCGCTCCTGCACTTTTCCCCTCGGTCCTGCACGAGTCCCCAGTCTTCGGTACCCAAGATCGAATCTACTGCGTCCCGTGGTGCCGTCGTGACAAGTTCACCAACCGGCGTTATGTCGACAAGGCAACTTGGCGGGAAGCATTCGATCACGAAGCGTTTCATTCGTCGGCCGCGCAGGGAAGTGCGCCTCGCGCTCGTGGCCCGTCCCCGTTGGGTGGAAGCGTACCGCGCGGTCTCTTCCTGCCTGGTGACAAGGGGGTTGATCGGCCAATTCGGCAAGGAATCGGAACAGGCGTGAAGTTGGCTGAAAATAGATGGTTGTGCATACGTGATTCGGTCATTGGACCGGCGCACAACCCGAATGGGCAGGCGCTTCTTTGCGCCCCTCGGCAGGTCGGACGGTTGATCGTACGGAACGGCGGGGCGACGACCGGACGCGATCGGTTCCCGCCCGGCGGGCCGATGCCGTTTCCCGACCGGGCGGTCCGTCGCGGACGGGGCCGGTGGGGCGCGATACGGGCGGCGGGGCATGGGGGAACACGCATTCGGCCGTCGATGGCCGGTGTCGGTCCGGACGGTCCGTCCGGCGTCGGGCCGGCCCCCGTCCGGGGTGCGGGGCCCCATGTCGCCGCGAAGGGGGTGACGGATATGGTTCCGTCCGGTCACCGAGAGGAGCCGTCCGGGCCCCTCGTCGTCGGTGTAGGGCACAACCGGCGTTGCGATCCGGGGCCGCCTCGGGCATGCTCCGTGAAACGTCGCGCGCGCTTTGCGCGGGTCTGGGCAGTGGAGGAGTGGAGCCGTACCCTTGGGGGTAAGGGGTTGGGAAGATGATTCCCGGACACCGCAACGCCGCCCGCTGACGCACCTTCCCCAAGTCGCTCTCCTCACGAGGACTCTCTTCGCCGAGACACCGATGGCCGGTCACGAAATCCCCGAACCCGCCGACCGCAAGCAGGTGGCCGACCCCATGTCGGACCCGCAGACGGTCGAAGAAACACGTCATTCCTGCGACCCCGCGTTCCGCCACGGGGTCGTGGTCGGCTTCGACGGCTCCACCTCCAGCGAGCGCGCCCTCGCGTATGCCATCGGGATGGCCAGGAGATCGGGCTCCGGACTGATCATCGTCCATGTCGCCAACCGGCTGCCGACCACGGTCTGGGCGGGCTGCGAACCGCCTGTCTTCGTGGACGTGCCGGACCACCGCACCGAGGTGCTCGGCCTGGAGCTGGCCTGCGCCGACTACCTCTCCGAGGTGCCGTGGGTGCTCGTCGAGCGGGGCGGCGACATCTGCCACGAACTGGAGGAGGTCGGCCGGGAGTACTCGGCCGACGCCATCGTCGTCGGCTCCACGCACGGCGTCGTCGGCCGCATCTTCGGCTCGGTCGCCGGACGCCTGGCCCGCCGCGCGCAGCGCCCGGTCGTGGTCATTCCCTGAGCGTCACGCGCCACCGGACCGGGACTGTTTCCCGAGCGCCGAGCGCTGTTCGGCCGCGGTCGTCCCTCAACCGTTCCGCTGCTCGGACGCGGCCGTTCCGCAAGCATTCCTCTGTCCGGACGTGATCGTTCCTCGATCGCTCCGTCGTCCGGTCGGGAGCGTCACCCGGGCGTCTTCCGCCCGGGTGCGAGCTTTTCTCGACCGTCCTCCGCCCGGTCGCGAGCGCTTCTTGAGCGCCTGGCGGCCCTCCCGCGAACCGGTGTGCCGTTCCGGGCGTCGACGTGGCGTCAAATCGTCTGCAGAAACCGACAGTTCGTCGGGGTACGGAGACGGATCGCGGCCTCGCGGCGGACGGGCGGGGGGTGTCGGGGAGCGGGGCGCGGCATGTCGCGGCACGCCGCGGAGCGTCCGCCGGGGGCGGCGGCACCGGTACGGGTGGTTCCGACCCCGTTGCCTTCGGCCATCTCTTCCCGGGACGCGCGGCCGGGAGACGCCCTTCGTCCGACGGCTCGCCCCGTGGCGCCCCGCGGCACCGTGGTGCGGCGGGGCGCCCGGTCCGGAGCCGGGGCGGTTCGGGTCCTACTCGACGGTGACGGACTTCGCCAGGTTGCGCGGCTTGTCGATGTCACGGCCCATGGCCAGCGCCGTGTGGTACGCGAAGAGCTGGAGCGGGATGCCCATCAGGATCGGGTCCAGCTCGTTCTCGTTCTTCGGCACGACGATGGTGTGGTCGGCCTTCTCCTGCACCTGGTGGGCCACGGCGAGGATGCGGCCGCTGCGGGCCTTGATCTCCTCCATCGCGGCGCGGTTCTTCTCCAGCAGGTCGTCGTCCGGCACGATCGCGACCGTCGGCATCGCGGGCTCGATCAGGGCGAGGGGCCCGTGCTTCAGCTCGGACGCCGGGTACGCCTCGGCGTGGATGTACGAGACCTCCTTGAGCTTCAGCGAGGCCTCGCGGGCGACGGGGTAGCCGCGCACCCGGCCGATGAACATCATCGACTTGGCGTCCGCGTACTCGGCCGCCAGCCGCTTGATCTCGTCCTCGTTCGCGAGGATCTCGCTGATCTGGGCGGGGAGCCTGCGCAGCCCCTCGATGATCCGCTTGCCGTCGGCGACCGACAGGTCCCGGATCCGGCCCAGGTGCAGGGCGAGCAGCGCGAACGCGACGACCGTGTTGGTGAAGCACTTGGTGGAGACGACGCAGACCTCGGGGCCGGCGTGGACGTACGTACCGCCGTCGGCCTCCCGGGCGATGGCGGAACCGACCACGTTGACCACGCCGAGCACCCGCGCGCCCTTGCGCTTGAGCTCCTGGACGGCGGCCAGCACGTCGTACGTCTCACCGGACTGGGAGACCGCGACGTACAGCGTGTCCGGGTCGACGACCGGGTTGCGGTAGCGGAACTCGGAGGCGGGCTCGGCGTCCGCGGGGATGCGGGCCAGCTCCTCGATCAGCTGCGCGCCGATCTGGCCCGCGTGGTACGAGGTGCCGCAACCCAGGATCTTGATCCGGCGGACCCCGCGGGCCTCGCGGGCGTCCAGGTTGAGGCCGCCCAGGTGCACGGTGGCGAAGCGGTCGTCGATCCGGCCGCGCAGCACCCGGTCGACGGCGTCGGCCTGCTCGGAGATCTCCTTGTGCATGTACGTGTCGTGGCCGCCCATGTCGTACGACTCGGCCTCCCACTCCACGGTGGTCGGCGTGGCCGTCGTGGACGAGCCCTCCGTGGTGTACGTACGGAAGTCGTCGGCCTTGAGGGTGGCCATCTCGCCGTCGTCCAGGGTGACGACCTGGCGGGTGTGGGCGACCAGCGCGGCGACGTCCGAGGCGACGAACATCTCCTTCTCGCCGATGCCGAGGACGACCGGGGAGCCATTGCGGGCGACCACGATGCGGTCGTTGAAGTCGGCGTGCATGACGGCGATGCCGTACGTGCCCTCGACCGAGCGCAGCGCCTCGCGGACCTTCTCCTCCAGGGTGTCCGCCCGGGCGCGGGCGATCAGGTGGACCAGCACCTCGGTGTCGGTCTCGGAGAGGAAGACGACACCGTCGGCGACGAGCTTCGCACGGAGCTCGGAGGCGTTGTCGATGATGCCGTTGTGGACGACGGCGACCTTGTTGTCGGCGTCCATGTGAGGGTGCGCGTTCTCGTCGCTCGGGGCGCCGTGGGTGGCCCAACGGGTGTGGGCGATACCGGTGGTGCCGGTGAAGCGCTTGGGGACGCGGGCCTCCAGCTCGCGGACCCGGCCCTTCGCCTTGACCATCTTCAGGGCGGCGGGCTTCCCGGCCGACGCCTTGCCGGTGATGACGAGTCCCGCGGAGTCGTAACCCCGGTACTCCAGTCGCTGCAGCCCTTCCAGCAGCAGCGGGGCCACGTCACGCTTCCCGATGTATCCGACGATTCCGCACATGGATTCTCTGCCCCTCCATCGATGTACCTGTGGTGCTCGCGGCCCGGTCGGGCCGACTCGTCCGGTCGTGGACGGTCCGGTCGCGGACGGTCCGGCCGGGGTCCTTCAGCCGTAGACGATGCGGCGCAGCTGGCGGAGCGAGAGCTCCGGAGGCGCGACCGCGCGGTGCGGCAGCTCGGCCGCGATCCGTTCGAAGATCTCCGCGTTGACCAGACCGCCGGACTGCAGTTCGCGATGGCGGCGGCGGACGAAGTCGTCGGTCGTCTCGTCGAAGTACGCCAGCACGTCGAGGATCACCCGGGCGGCTTCGCCGCGCTGGAGCGCGGTGCTGCGGACCAGGTGGTCAATGAGGTCGTCATGCGACGGGCGGCGTTCGAGCACTCGTTGATATTGCGGTGGACGGAGCGCTTCCGCAACAATTCTGCCCGATATCGGGCAGGAGTGGGTGTGATTGTGCTCTCGGAAGGTCGGGGAACCGGTACGGGAACGATCGCGGAGCCGGTGCGGAAGTGGCGCCGGAGCGGTCGCGGAGCCGGTACGGGGACGGGCGCGCCGGCCGGGGCGCGCCCGCGGTGACCCGGAGCGGCTACAGGCGCTTGAGCACGGCCTGCTTGGCGGCGGCGAACTCGTCGTCGGTGAGCACCCCGGACCGGTGCAGCTCGCCGAGCTCGCGCAGCCGGCGCAGCAGCGCGTCGTGATCGTCGCCGGACGGTGCAGGAGGTGCGGGAGGTGCGGACGGTGCGGGAGGTGCGGGAGGTGCAGGAGGTGCGGACAGTGCGGGAGGTGCGGGCGCGGTCGGGGCCTCGATCTCCGCGGGGGCGGTGCCCGCGGGGGTGGCGCCCGCGCCCGCCGTCCTCCCCGTCGCGTCGGGCAGTCGCACCAGGACCGCCGCCGCGACCAGGGCCGCCGTGTACTCCTTCTTGGACAGCCCCCACAGGTCCAGCGCGTACGGGTCGTGCTCGGCCGCCCGGGCCGCCGCCGGGGCCCCGTTCAGCACGAAGCGCAGATGCCCGTTCTCCAGGCCGATGGAGGGCACCCAGTGCACGGCGGCCACGTCCGACAACGGGAACGAGACCGGGCCGCCCGAGAGCTTGGAGTCTTTGGCCTTCCAGTTCCAGGTGAGGCGGATCGTCTGCCCGTCGAACGAGGCGGTGCCGTCCCCGCCGCCACCGGCGACCGGCACCGCGGGGCCCGGCAGCAGGAAGCCGTCCACCGGGCCGGCGGGCACCTGCTCGATCAGCAGGGCGTTGCGCACCTCGTCGGCGAAGTACTCGGCCACCCCGCTGCGGTCCTTCTCCACGACGAGCTGGTAGGGGTCCGCCGCGTCCTTGAGCCGGCCGTCGGCCGCGCGCAGGACCGGGCACGCGCCGTCGCGCAGCCGCAGTCGCAGCCGGCCGCCCTTGCGGTCCGGTTCGAAGGAGATGCCCGCCAGTGCCTGCAGAGGGACGGCGCGTTCTCCCAGCTCCTGCCGGAGCGGGTGGATGCCCTTGCCCCGGCCCGGTGCGATCCGCACCGTCTCGCCGTCGAAGGTCCAGGTGCCGTCGCGCTGGGTTATTTCCGCCATGCGGCAGATTCTGCCAGCCGGCCCATGAGGGAGCGGTCCGAGCCTTGACCATACGTGAGGCGGGCGATACGCATGGTGATGGTTCGGTTGCTCAGGTGATCCACGGATGATCCACAGGTGTGAACCCGTCGAAAGGGACCGGCTTGTGAGACTGCACAGGACACGACGCGTCGCGCTTCCCCGTCTGCTCGGCTCGCTGCTGCTCGTCACCGCGGCCGGCATCTCCGGCATCGGCGCGGCCCCGGAGAGACCGGCGGCGGACGACGGACCGGCCGCCGCCCCGCCCCGTCCGCTCGGGCAGATCGTGCCCGCGCCCGTGCGGGCGGAGCCCGGTGGCTCCCCGTACACCATCACCCCGGCCACCAGGATCCGTGTCGGCGGCGACTCGGGGGAGGTCCGGCGGATCGGCGACTACCTGGCGGGTGTGCTGCGCCCGTCCACCGGCTACGCGCTGCCGGTCACCGGCGACGGCGGGGACGGCATCCGGCTCCGCCTGGACGAGGGCAACCCCGAACTGGGCGCCGAGGGCTACCGGTTGAAGTCCGGCAGCGGCTCCGTCACCATCACCGCGCGCGGCCCCGCGGGACTCTTCCACGGCGTCCAGACGCTCCGTCAGCTGCTCCCGGCGGCCGTGGAGCGGAAGAGCCCGCAGAAGGGGCCGTGGAAGGTCGCGGGCGGCACGGTCACGGACGCGCCGCGCTACGCGTACCGGAGCGCGATGCTCGACGTGTCCCGGCACTTCTTCTCCGTCGCCGAGGTCAAGCGCTACATCGACCAGCTCGCCCTCTACAAGATGAACAAGCTCCATCTGCACCTCTCCGACGACCAGGGCTGGCGGATCGCCATCGACTCCTGGCCGCGGCTCGCCACGTACGGGGGGCAGACGGAGGTCGGCGGCGGCCCCGGCGGCCACTACACGAAGAGCGACTACCGGGAGATCGTGCGGTACGCGGCCTCCCGCTACCTGGAGGTCGTGCCGGAGATCGACCTGCCCGGCCACACCAACGCGGCGCTCGCCTCGTACGCGGAGCTGAACTGCGACGGCGTCGCGCCACCGCTGTACACCGGCACCCAGGTCGGTTTCAGCTCGCTCTGCGTGCCGAAGGCCGTCACGTACGACTTCGTGGACGACGTGGTCCGCGAAGTGGCCGAACTGACCCCCGGCGAGTACTTCCACATCGGCGGGGACGAGGCGCACTCCACCAGCCACGAGGACTACGTGGCCTTCATGGACCGGGCGCAGGCCGTCGTCGGCAAGTACGGCAAGACCGTGATCGGCTGGCACCAGCTCACCGGCGCCACACCGGTGAAGGGCGCGATCGCCCAGTACTGGGGCTACGACCGCACGGGCGCGGCCGAACGCGAGCAAGTGGCCCGTGCCGCCGCGAACGGCACGAAACTGGTGCTGTCCCCGGCGGACCGCGGCTACCTCGACATGAAGTACGACAAGGACACCGAGTTGGGCCTGTCCTGGGCGGGTTACGTCTCCGTCGAGCGCTCGTACGACTGGAACCCGGCGGCGTACCTGGACGGCGTGCCGCAGGAGGCGGTGCTCGGTGTCGAGGCGCCGCTCTGGTCGGAGACCCTGACCGACAGCGGTGAGATCGAGCAGATGGCGTTCCCCCGGCTGCCCGGCATCGCGGAACTCGGCTGGTCGCCCGCCGCCACGCACGACTGGGAGGCGTACCGGGTGCGCCTGGGCACGCAGGGCCCGAGGCTCTCGGCGCTCGGCGTCGACTACTACCGGGCGCCGCAGGTCCCCTGGGCGACGGAGTGAGGTGAGAGCGGGGCGGCCCGGCCCATGCCGGGCCGCCCCCGCCCCTGCGCCCCGCTCACCTGCACGTTCACCAGACCAGGACCCCGCCGCCCACCGACCGCGCCCGCAGGGCGGCACGCTCGATGTTGCCGAGCCGCGCGACCACGTAGTCCTCCCCGTACCCGCTGTGCGCGCCCAGGGCGGCCGTGTTCCCGCGCAGCAGCGCGCACTCGGCCAGGAAGTGCTCGACCTCCTCCGGCTCCACGAACATGGCGTCGCCTGCCAGCCGGGGCAGGAACCGGGCCCCGAGCGCACGGGCGCACTCCGACCCCCAGAGCTTGGTCCGGCTGCTCTCGAAGCCGGCCATGTCGCTTCCGTCGTCGGGGTCGTCGAGCAGCCGCCAGTCCCCCTTCTCGTCGTACACGAAGGTGTGCACCAGCAGTGTCATGCGCCGAACTCCTTCCGACAGCCGTCGAGCCCCTCGATCTCGACCTCGATGCTCCGGCACTCCTCCCAGCGCGCGCGGTCCAGCCGCAGTCGTTGCAGGGTGACGGGGGTTCCCCGTACGGCGGCGACCGAGAGGCCGTCCGGCAGGTATCCCAGCCGCCGCGAGACGCCCAGCGAGCGGGGGTTGTCGGTCATCGCTGCCGACACCGCGCTCCGGGCCCCGAGGCCCGCGAAGGCCAGGTGCAGGGCGGCGGCGCGCATCTCGGTGCCGATGCCCCGGCCCTGGTGGGCGAGGCCCAGCCATGACCCGGTGGCGACCTCGCCGGTCACCGCGAAGTCCGTCGCCGTCAGGTCCTGCCGTCCGACCACCTCGCCCTCGCACAGCACAGCGAGGCTCAACGTCCAGTCCCGTACCGACCAGTTGGCGACGGTGTGCAGCACGTGCCGGAACACCGCCCTGCCGCGCTCTTCGGGCGGCACGTCGGTCCAGGGCACCGTGAACGGCATCCGGTCCGGCGGGTGAACGCCCCCGGCCCCGACTGCGGACAGCTCGTCGAGCAACTCCAGGTCCGGCAGGCGCAGTTCCAGGCGTGGCGTGCGGAGGCGGAGCCCGTACAGGGGCCAGTGGCGGGGACTCATGCGTGGACTGTGCAGCATGCCGCGCCGAGGCGTCGAGCGGATTTCCCGGTCGGCCGCGCCGCGGTCGCCTCCTCGACGGGCCGCCCCGTACGGAAGGGTCAGGGGCGCGGCCAGGGGCGGCCGCCCAGGCGCTCGATGTCGGTGTTGAAGCGGCGCAGGTAGGCGGCGAAGCCGGAGATGTCCTCGTCCGACCAGTTGGCCATGACCCGCTCCAGGGAGTCGGTGATGCCCTCGCGTTCCGCGTCGAGCGTGCGGGCGCCCTCGTCGGTGATCCGGAACTTGCGGGCCATGCCGCCCGCGGGGTCCGGGATGCGTTCCACGAGTCCGGCGCGCATGGCCGCCGCGGTCTGCCGGTTGAGGGTGGACGCGTCGAGCCCGAACGCGTCGCTGAGCTCGCCGATCGACATCGGCCCCTGGACGCGGATGCGGCTGAGCAGGACGTAGGCGCTGTGGTCCAGCAGGCCGCCCTTGCGCCGCCCGCCCTTGTTCCGCAGCAGGCTGTGGCGGCTGAGGAGCATCTGCTCGTACTCGACCTCGTGGGTGGGCCTGGTCATGCTCCTGCCGTCTCCCGTTGTCGTCCGGGCACCCGGCGTGTTCCGGGCGTCGGCCACCATTCTCCCACAGCCCTATGTAGCGTACATATAACGTGCATGATGCATTGAGTGTGTACGATGCATAGCCTTCTTCCGATACACACCCGAGGAGTCCTGGATGGGCGCGCCCCAGCCATCAACCCGCACCGGTGGCGTCGTCGCCACGCTGGCCATCGCCGGAGTCACGGCGGCGATCATGCAGACCCTGGTCACCCCGCTCATCGCGGAGCTGCCGCAGATCCTGAGCACCACCCCCTCGAACGCGGCATGGGTGATCACCGTCACCCTGCTGGTCTCCGCCGTCTGCGTGCCCGTCTCCGGCCGGCTGGGCGACATGGTCGGCAAGCGCCGGATGCTCCTCGTCTGCTCCGTGCCGCTGATAGCCGGCTCGGTGGTGTGCGCGCTCTCGTCGTCCGTCGTCCCCATGATCGTCGGTCGCGGACTGCAGGGCATGGGCATGGGCGTGCTGCCGCTCGGCATCGCGCTGCTGCGCGACGTGGTCCCGGCGGAGAAGCTGAGCTCCTCCATCGCGCTGGTCAGCGCCTCCATGGGCATCGGCGGCGCGCTCGGCCTGCCGATCGCCGCGGCGGTCGCCCAGTACACGAACTGGCGGGTGCTGTTCTGGGGTTCGGCCGGTCTGGCCACCGCGGTCGCGGCGCTGATCTGGTTCCTGATCCCCGACGTGCCGGCCGGGGCGAAGGGGCAGCGGTTCGACGTGCTCGGCGCGCTCGGCCTCGGGGCGGGCCTGGTCTGCCTGCTGCTCGCGGTCTCCAAGGGCGCCGACTGGGGCTGGGGTTCGGGCACCACGCTCGGCCTGTTCGCCGCCGCCGTCGTGGTGCTGGTCGCCTGGGGCGTGTGGGAGCTGCGCACCCGCGACCCGCTGGTCGACCTGCGCACCACCGCCCGCCCCCGGGTGCTGATGACCAACCTCGCCTCCGTCTTCGTCGGCTTCGGCATGTACGCCAGCATGCTGATCGCGCCGCAGCTCCTTCAGCTGCCGTCCGCCACCGGCTACGGCCTGGGGCAGTCGATGCTCGCGGCGGGCCTGTGGCTGGCGCCCGGCGGCATCATGATGATGATCGTCTCCCCGCTCGGCGGAAAGCTGATCGACGCCCGGGGCCCGAAGTTCACCCTGGTCTGCGGCATCCTGGTCATCGCGGCCGGCTACGGCCTGGCGCTGGTGCTGATGGGTTCGGCGTGGGGCCTGATGGTGGTCGGCATGGTGACCAGCAGCGGCGTCGGCCTGGCGTACGGTGCGATGCCCGCGCTGATCATGGGCTCGGTCCCGCTGTCCGAGACCGCGGCCGCCAACGGCTTCAACACGCTCATGCGCTCGCTGGGCACGTCGATCGGTGCCGCGGTGGTCGGTGTGGTCCTCTCCCAGATGACCGTCACCATGGGCGGCCACACCCTCACGTCCGAGGACGGCTTCCGCACCGGGCTCATGGTCGGCTGCGGCGTCGCCCTGGTCGCGGCCCTGGTCGCCGCCGCCATCCCGGCCATGCGCCGCACGGGGGACGGCGCCGACGCCGTGCCAAAACCGGCCCCGGCCAAGGTCTGATCCGCGACTCGCGTACTGCTCCGCCGCCGCCCGTTCTCCGCGTTCGCGGGGGCGGGCGGCGGCGGTTCCGGTAACGTTGCGCTCTTCGGACGGCGTCAGCCCCCGGAGCCCTGAAGGCGATCACGCCCATGACCTCCTCGCATCCCTCCGCCGCGCCCCCCGCCCGCCGTCTCGACGCCGCGCTGGACGGCCTCGCGGTCACCTTCCGCGGCATGACCGCCCGCCCCGACGAGCACAACTGCGAGTGCCACTGGGGCAGTGCGGAGGAGCTCGCCCGGCTCAAGACGCCGGACATCGAGCTGGACCACGATCTCCTGCAACGCACCTGGCGGGCCTCCGACTGGAGCGACCACGCGGCGGTGCTGCGCCGGATCCTCCCCCAGTTCGCCCGATCCCTCGTCGCGGGCCGCGTCGAACCCTTCCTCGGCCCGGAGGAGATCGGCCGCTCGTTCGACCGGGGCCACTGGCAGCAGTGGCCCGCCGAACAGGCTGCGGCAGTACGGGAGTTCCTCCACGCCTGGTGGACCCACACCCTCACCGACCCGGCCCCCGCCGTCCCGGCCCACGAACTCCTCGCCCTGCTCGTCGAGGCATCCGGCGCGCTCACCCCGTGGCTCGCCCACTGGGAGACGCAGACCGGCACCCCGGCCACCCGGCACCTCGCCGAGGCCGCCGCCCACTGGGAGTACCACCTCCTCGGTGACGAACTCCCCTGGGACCCCTGGGACGCCTGGGGCAGCGAGGACGACGGAGGCGAGAGACGCGCCGAGCTGACGGCCTGGCTGCTGAACCACGCCCGCCCCCGCCTCATCGCCCACGGCGCCCCCGACGAACTGCTCCACCGCATACGCCTGCTCGGCCTCACCGGCCCGGCCCGCTGGGAGGACCCGCACTGGCCCAACCACCGCTACTGACCGACCACGCCGCGCCCGTCGGTCACCAGCCGACTCGTGAACCCCGCCCGGCACAACCGCTCGTACGCCGCCGTCACCTCGCCGGGGACGGGGTCGGCGACCATGAAGCCCCGGTCCGGATAGATCATCAGGCGTTGCAGCGCACCGACGAGCATGTCGATCACCAGGCGATCGTCCCGGATGGAGGCCACGTACTCCTCGAAGGTCATCGGGCTCGACGCGCTGACGAACTCGACACCGGGCCAGAGCTTGCGGGCCGTGGCATTGGCGCGGCGTTCCTCGTACGGCTTGCTGACCAGGAGTACGGACGAGACGTCGACGCCGTTCTCTTCGAGCAGTGCGCGCGAGAAGCGGATGTTCTCGCCGGTGTTGCGGGCGTGTGGCTCCACGAGCACGGCGCTGTCCGGGACACCGAGTTCGAGTGCCCGCTCGCGGTAGTGCACGGCCTCGCCGCGGGGCATCCGGTCGCGTGTCGTCCGGCTCGTCGCACCGGTGAAGACGATGAGCGGTGTCATGCCTCGCCGGTACAGGTCCACCGCCGCGTCGGCCACGCCGAGGTCATGGCTCCCGAGCCCGATCGCGACGGAGCAGGGGCGGGGGGTGTGGTGCATGAGGTGGTGGTTCCAGAGGAGCCGGGCGTCGGCCCATGCCTGGGTGGATGCTGCGGGGGCCGGCTGCTGTCGCCTCAACGTAGCCTCGCGTCCGTTCTTTGGTGACCTACACCAATCGGTGTCCGTCGTGTGCGCGTACAGGTACGGAATCGGAGTCGACGGAATCGGAGCCGGATTCGAGAGCGTCGAGAACCCGTACCGAGTACGCCTCCAGCATCCGGGCCCGGACCTCTTCGCGGGTGAACCAACGCACCTCGGCCGACTCGGGCGAGGTCTGCTCCTCGCCTCCGATCGGACGGCACAGGAACACCAGGGCGATGATGCCGCGGTCCATGTTCTTGTAGACACCGCTCAGCCGCACGGGGCGAACCTTGACGCCGGTCTCCTCCAGCACTTCACGGCAGACGCCGTCCTCCGGCCGTTCGTCGAGTTCCAGCACCCCGCCCGGTGCTTCCCAGGCTCCGTTGTCCGCCCGGCGGATGACCAGGACGCGGCCGTCCTCGCGGACGGTGATACCGGCCACGGAGACCGAGTGGAGCGACATGCGTAACCTTCCGGGGAGGCGTGCTTATGTACAGGAGCATAGGAGGGGCAGAACGACATGGCGACCATGGTTCCCGGGGACTCCGGCAAGCCTCGGTATCTGCAGATCGCCGAAGATCTGGCGCAACAGATCAGGGCGGGTGTGCTGAGGCCGGGGGAGAAGGTGCCCAGTGAATCGGTGCTGATGGCCCGCTACGCGGTCTCGCAGGGAACGGTCCGCAGGGCGGTCGCGGAGCTGAGGCCGATGGGCCTGATCGACACGCATCACGGCAAGGGCTCTTTCGTGAAGAGCCGGCCTCCGGTGCTTCGCAAGTCCTCGGACCGGTTCCGTCGTTCGCATCGCAGGGCGGGGAAGGCGGCGTACCTCGCGGAGGCCGAGCACGCGGGGAAGGCTCCGACCGTGCGGGTCCTCTACGTCGGACCGACCGAGGTGCCCGGCGACATCGCGGAACGGCTGGGTACGGCTCCGGGCAGCCAGGTTCTCGCGCGCCGCCGACTGTACTTCAGTGATGGCACACCCACGGAAGAGGCGACTTCCTATCTGCCGTGGGACGTCGCGAAGGACATTCCGGAACTGTTCGCGGAGAATCCGGGCGGTGGCGGAATCTACGCGCGGCTGGAGGAACACGGGCACGTGCTGGCGGAGTTCACGGAGACGGTCCGCGCACGCCTGGCCACCAAGCAGGAGGCCGTGGCGCTGAGCCTCAGTCCGGGGGCGCCGGTCCTGCACCTCACACGCAGCGCCCGGGTGGAGTCGGGACGCGTCGTCGAGGTGTGCGACACGGTCATGGCCGCTGATCAGTTCGTACTCGACTACCGCATCTCGGCTGAGGACTGACGACCACACGGACGGACGCTGCAGCGGGGGAGGGGATGCGGGTTGACTCATTTATAGGAGTTGGGCATCCTGGTGAGTCAACTCATGTACATGAGTGAATGAGTTGGTCTTCCGGTGGGGCGAATCGAAAGGGGTCGCGGAATGACAGGCAACAGCAAGGCACGGCAGAACCTGTCCCGGCTGACGGGAGTATCCGGCGTCGACGGCGTTCTCATCGTCCCGAAGGGCGATCCCGGCGCGGACGGTGCGGATCTCGTGCCCGGGGCCGCGCTCCGGTGGCCGCCGTGCGAGTGCGGGCACTCGCTGTGCCCGGACTACGTGGCTCCGGAGGACGGGGCGTGAGGCCCGTGGCGGAAGGTGCGGGCATACGGAAGGGGCGGGCCTCCGGAGAGACCCGCCCCTTCGTGCTGTCGTGCGTCAGGCCGGAGGAAGGCCCAGTTCGCGGGCGATCAGCATGCGCTGGACCTCGCTCGTGCCCTCGCCGATCTCCAGGATCTTGGAGTCGCGCCACATCCTGGCCACCGGGTACTCGTTCATGAAGCCGTAGCCGCCGTGGATCTGGGTCGCCTCGCGGGCGTTGTCCACCGCCACCGTCGAGGAGTACAGCTTGGCGATCGCGGCCTCCTTCTTGAAGGGCTCGCCCGCCAGCATGCGCGACGCCGCGTCGCGCCAGCCGATGCGGGCCATGTGGGCGCGCATCTCCATGTCCGCGATCTTGAACTGGATCGCCTGGTTGGAGCCGATCGGCCTGCCGAACGCGTGGCGCTCGGCGGCGTACTTCACCGACTCGTCGACACAGCCCTGGGCCAGGCCCGTGGACAGGGCGGAGATGGCGATCCGGCCCTCGTCCAGGATGCGCAGGAACTGGGCGTAGCCGCGGCCCTCCTCGCCGAGCAGGTTCTCCAGCGGGACGCGGACGTCGGTGAAGGACAGTTCGCGGGTGTCCGAGGCGTTCCAGCCGACCTTGGAGTAGGGGGCCGCGACGGTGAAGCCGGGGGTGCCGGACGGCACGATGATGGAGGAGATGAGCGGCGCGCCGTTCTCCTTGCGGCCGGTCACCGCCGTGACCGTGACCAGCTCCGTGATGTCCGTGCCGGAGTTGGTGATGAAGCACTTGGAGCCGTTGATCACCCACTCGCCGGTGGCCTCGTCGCGCACCGCCGTCGTCCGGCTGCCGCCCGCGTCCGAGCCGCCGTCCGGCTCGGTCAGGCCGAACGCGCCGAGCGCCTCGCCGGAGCAGAGCTTCGGCAGCCACCGCTGCTTCTGCTCCTCGGTGCCGAAGCGGTAGACCGGCATCGCGCCGAGCGAGACCCCGGCCTCCAGGGTGATCGCCACGGACGAGTCGACCCGGGCCAGCTCCTCCAGGGCGATCCCGAGGGCGAGGTAGTCGCCGCCCATGCCGCCGTACTCCTCGGGGAACGGCAGCCCGAACAGGCCCATCCGCCCCATCTCCCGCACGATCTCGTACGGGAACTCGTGCCGCTCGTAGAAGTCGCCGATCTTCGGGGCGACGACGTCGTGCGCGAACTCCTCGACGGTGCGCCGCAGTTCCTCGTGTTCGGCGGTCAGCCGGTGGTCCAGGGACATGGCAGGGGTCACTCCTTGTGGGACGGGTGTCTATCGCACCGAGAGCGCGCGGACGGTACGGGACGGGCTGGGTCGGCCCAGTTGGTCGGCGAGCCACACGCTGGTGGCGGTGAGCGAGTCGAGATCGACCCCGGTTTCGATGCCGAGGCCCTGGAGCATCCACACGAGGTCCTCGGTGGCGAGGTTCCCGGTCGCGCTCTTCGCGTACGGGCAGCCGCCGAGACCGCCCGCGGAGGCGTCCACGGTGGTCACCCCGTGCCGGAGCGCGGCGAGGGTGTTGGAGAGGGCCTGCCCGTACGTGTCGTGGAAGTGCACGCCGATGGTGTCGGTGGGCACGCCCTCCTCGTTCAGCGCGGTGAGCAGGGCCTGTACGTGGCCGGGCGTGGCGACGCCGATGGTGTCGCCGAGGGAGAGCTCGTCGCAGCCGAGGTCCATCAGCGCCCTGGCGACCCGCACGACCTGGGGGACCGGGACGGGGCCCTCCCACGGGTCGCCGAAGCACATCGACAGATAGCCGCGGACGTGCACGTCGTCGGCCTTGGCGCGGGCGACGACCGGCTCGAACATCGCCAGCGACTCGTCGACCGTGCGGTTGAGGTTGCGGGCCGCGAAGGTCTCGGTCGCCGAACCGAACACGGCGATCCGGCGGGCGCCGAGCGCCAGCGCCCGGTCCAGCCCGCGCTCGTTCGGCACGAGGACCGGCAGGGCCACGCCGTCGAGGTCCGCCAGGCGGGGGAACAGGTCCTCGGCGTCGGCCAGTTGGGGCACCCACTTGGGGTGCACGAAGCTGGTCGCCTCGACGGTGGTCAGCCCCGACGCGGCCAGGCGGTGGATGAACTCCGCCTTCACCTCGGTCGGTACGACGGACTTCTCGTTCTGCAGCCCGTCGCGGGCGCCGACCTCGTGGATGCGGACCCGGGCGGGCAGATCCGGGGCCGGCACGGTCATGGGCAGGGTGCGGGGCGTCGTCATGCCTGCTCCTCGGGGGCTTCGGCGGACTCGGCGGGGGTCACCACGGCCAGGACCTGGTCCATGGCGACCGTGGTGCCCGCGGTGACGTCCAGTTCGGTCACGGTCCCGGCGTGCGGGGCGGAGATGACGTGCTCCATCTTCATCGCCTCCACCACGAGCAGGCTCTGACCGGCCACGACCTCGTCCCCGACCGCCACCTTCACGACGGTCACGGTGCCCGGCATGGGCGCGGCGAGGGTGTCCGCGCCGGAGCGGGCGGCACCGGCCAGCGACGCCGCCACCGGGTCGTGGTCCTGCACGTGCCAGCTGTCGCCGTCGCGGCCCAGCCAGACCCCGTCCGGGGACGCGGCATGGGTGAACGCGTGGGTGACACCGGCGAGTTCGATGACGAGGCGGTGCGGGGACAGCTCGACGACCCTGGCCGTCTCCCGGCCGCCGGGCATCGGGGCCAGCGGCCCGCAGGCACCAGTCGCGGGCTCCGGCGGCGCGCTCTCGCCGACATGGCCGAACGTCAGCTCCGTGCCCGCCGGGCAGCCGCGCAGCGAGACCTGCACCGGGTCGTGGCCCGGGATGCGGAAGTCGAGCACCGTACGGGCCGGGGTGCCGCCCAGCCGCCAGCCGCTCGCCACCGAGAACGGGTCGACCCAGCCGGTGGTGTCACCTGCGGGGGAGGCGCCGGGCGCCGCCGCGGACCGGTGCAGCAGCGCCGCCGCCGCGTACACCTCCTCGGGCACGCCCTCCGGCACCAGGCCGGCCACCTCGCGCTCCACCAGGCCGGTGTCCAGTTCGCCCGCCGCCACCGCCGGGTGGGCGAGCAGCCGGCGCAGGAACCCGGCGTTCGTCGGGACGCCGAGGATCACCGTGTCCGCGAGCGCCGCCCGCAGCCGTCGCAGCGCGGCGGCCCGGTCGGGGCCGTACGCGATGACCTTCGACAGCATCGGGTCGTACAGGCTGCCGACCTCGCCGCCCGCGCCGAGCCCGGAGTCCGTCCGCACGCCGTCGCCCTGCGGCTCGTGCAGCGCGAGCACCGCGCCGCCGGAGGGCAGGAAGCCGCGGGACGGGTCCTCCGCGCAGATCCGGGCCTCGACCGCGTGACCGGTGAGCGCGATGTCCCGCTGGGTGAAGGGCAGCGGCTCGCCCGCCGCGACCCGCAGCTGCCACTCCACCAGGTCCAGGCCGGTGATCAGCTCGGTGACCGGGTGCTCGACCTGGAGGCGGGTGTTCATCTCCATGAAGCAGTACGAGGCGGGGTCGTCGCCCGGGACGATGAACTCCACCGTGCCCGCGCCGACGTAGCCGCAGCTGCGGGCAGCCTGGACGGCCGCCTCGCCCATCGCCGCCCGGGTCTCCTCGTCGAGCAGGACGGACGGCGCCTCCTCGATGATCTTCTGGTGGCGGCGCTGGAGCGAGCACTCGCGCTCGCCGAGGTGGATCACGTTGCCGTGGGTGTCGGCCAGCACCTGGATCTCGATGTGCCGGGGCCCGTCGATCCACCGCTCCACGAGCAGTGTGTCGTCGCCGAACGAGGCCCGTGCCTCGCGCCGGGCCGCCGCGATCTCGTCCGCGATCAGCGCCTCGTCGCGCACCAGCCGCATGCCCTTGCCGCCGCCGCCCGCCGAGGGCTTCAGCAGCACCGGCATCCCGATCTCCCGGGCCGCCGCGCCCAGTTGCCCGTCGGTGAGCCCGCTCCCGGAGGAGCCGGGCACGACCGGGACCCCGGCCGCCGAGACCGTCTCCTTGGCCCGGATCTTGTCGCCCATCAGCGAGATGGCGTCGGCGGACGGGCCGATGAAGACCAGCCCCGCCTCGGCGCACGACCGCGCGAAGTCGGCGTTCTCGGCGAGGAATCCGTAACCGGGGTGGATCGCCTGCGCGCCGGTGCGGCGGGCCGCGTCCAGGAGCGCGGGCACGCTCAGATAGCTCATGGCGGCGGGCGCGGGCCCGATCCGTACCGCCGTGTCGGCCTCCCGGACGTGCCGGGCGTCCGCGTCCGCGTCGCTGAAGACGGCGACCGAACGGATGCCGAGCTCCCGCAGCGTGCGGATGACACGTACCGCGATCTCGCCGCGGTTGGCGACGAGAACGGTGTCGAACATCGTCATCTGTTCCTCACATCCGGAAGACGCCGAAGCCGGGTTCACCCAGCGGGGCGTTGGCACACGCGGTCAGGGCGAGTCCCAGCACCTGCCGGGTCTCCATCGGGTCGATCACACCGTCGTCCCAGAGCCGGGCCGTGGCGTAGTACGCGTTGCCCTGGGTCTCGTACTGCTCGCGGATCGGGGCCTTGAACGCCTCCTCGTCCGCCGCGCTCCAGTCGTCGCCCAACTGGTCGCGCTTGACCGTCGCGAGGACGGACGCGGCCTGCTCGCCGCCCATGACGGAGATCTTCGCGTTGGGCCACATCCACAGGAAGCGGGGGGAGTAGGCCCGGCCGCACATGGAGTAGTTGCCCGCGCCGTACGAACCGCCGACCACGACGGTCAGCTTCGGCACGCGGGTGCAGGCGACCGCCGTGACCATCTTGGCGCCGTGCTTGGCGATGCCGCCCGCCTCGTAGTCCCGGCCCACCATGAAGCCGGAGATGTTCTGCAGGAAGACCAGCGGGATGCCGCGCTGGTCGCACAGCTCGATGAAGTGGGCGCCCTTCTGGGCGGACTCGGCGAACAGGATGCCGTTGTTGGCGACGATCCCCACCGGGTGGCCGTGGATGTGGGCGAAGCCGGTGATCAGCGTCGTCCCGTACTCGGCCTTGAACTCGGCGAACCGCGAGCCGTCCACGACCCGGGCGATCACCTCGCGCACGTCGTACGGGGTGCGCGAGTCGACCGGGACGGCGCCGTACAGCCCCGCGGGATCGACCTTCGGCTCCTCGACGGGCCGCACGGACCACGGCAGCGCGCCCCGGTCCGGCAGGGTCGCCACGATGTTCCGCACGATGCGCAGCGCGTGCGCGTCGTCCTCCGCGAGGTGGTCGGTCACCCCCGACGTACGGGAGTGGACCTCGCCGCCGCCCAGTTCCTCGGCCGTCACGACCTCGCCGGTCGCGGCCTTCACCAGCGGCGGCCCGCCCAGGAAGATCGTGCCCTGGTTCCGGACGATCACGGCCTCGTCGCTCATCGCGGGGACGTACGCCCCGCCGGCCGTGCACGAGCCCATGACCGCGGCGATCTGAGGGATGCCGGCCCCCGACATCCGGGCCTGGTTGTAGAAGATCCGGCCGAAGTGCTCCCGGTCGGGGAAGACCTCGTCCTGCATCGGCAGGAACGCGCCGCCCGAGTCCACGAGGTACAGGCAGGGGAGACGATTCTCCAGCGCCACTTCCTGGGCGCGCAGGTGCTTCTTCACCGTCATCGGGTAGTACGTGCCGCCCTTGACGGTCGCGTCGTTGGCGACGATCACGCACTCCCGGCCGCTGACCCGGCCGATGCCCGCGATCACCCCGGCCGCCGGCGCGGCGCCCCCGTACAGCCCCTCGGCGGCCAGCGGGGCCAGCTCCAGGAACGGGGAACCCGGGTCGAGCAGGGTGTCCACCCGGTCCCTGGGCAGCAGCTTGCCGCGCGCCACGTGCCGGGCGCGGGACCTCTCACCCCCGCCCAGCCTGGCCGCGGCGAGCCGCGACCGCAGCTCGTCGGCGAGCGCGTGATGTGCCGCCTCGTTGGCCTGCCAGGCCTCGGAGGCGGGATCGGCCGCGCTCGTCAGCACCGGTGCCTGCTGCATCGTGTCGAGCCCCCTTGCCCGTACCGCAGTAGTTAGTGACCGTTAACGTCCGTTCCAAGGTTAACGAGCGCTAACAGCCTTGTCCAGGGCTCCCGCCCGGCCGCCCGGCGCCCGCGGCGGGGCCGCGATAATGGCCGCGCCGCTCCCCGACCCGGAGCGGGCCCGGCCGGTGCGGCCGGGGACGGGGGAACGACGCGACGGCCCGCGGCCGATCGGGTGGGGGAAACGACGGATGACGCAGCAGTCGCAGCAGCCACATCAGGCACAGGCGGGGATACGGGTGCAGGCGCGGTGGGCGGGGGCCGTTCCGGGGCAGGGCCCGGCCGGGAGGTCGCGCATCCTCGAAGTGGACGCCCTGCGCGGGTTCGCGCTCGCGGGAATCCTGGTCGTGAACCTCCTGACCACCGCCGGGCCGCCGGACTCCAGAGGACTCGTGAACGTGCACGCGGCCGACGGGGCGGTGCAATGGCTGGTCGTCCTGCTCGCCCAGTCGAAGTTCTATCTGCTCTTCTCCTTCCTCTTCGGGTACAGCTTCACGCTCCAGATGGACTCGGCCGCCCGCGCCGACGCCCGCTTCGTGCCCCGGATGTCGCGGCGGCTGGCCGGGCTGTTCGTGCTCGGCCTCGCGCACGCGGTGCTGCTGTACATCGGCGACATCCTGATGACGTACGCCCTGCTCGGCCCGATCCTGCTGGCCGCCCGGAACGCCGGGCTCGACGGTGTCCGGCGCGCGGCGCTGTGTGTGTACGGCGTCGCAGGCGGGTTCCTGCTGCTGCTCGGGCTGGTGGCCGCCCTGCTCGGCCCGGAGGGCCCGGACGGGGCCGCCGCGGAGCAGGCCGAGCTGACCGCCGCCTACCGGGGCGGCTTCACCGAGGTCGTCGGCGCCAATCTCAAGGCCCTGCCCGACACCCTGGCGGCGGCCCTGCTGATGGGCGGGTTCGTCGTCGCGGCCTTCCTCCTGGGGTTCGTGGCCGGGCGGCGGCAGTGGCTCGGCGCGGCGGTGCTCGCCGACCGGGCGAGGCTGCGCCGCATCTGCCTCGTCGGCCTCGTCGTCGGGCTTCCCGGGGCGGCCCTCTCCGCGGCGTGCGTGGTGGGGCCGCTGCCCGAGCGCTGGACGGTGCTGGGGCTGGCGGTCGGCGTCGTCACGGCCCCGGCGCTCTCGGCCGCGTACGCCACCGGGCTGCTGCTGTGGTTCGGCACGCCGGGCGGCACCGCGGTGGCCCGGGTCCTCGCGCCCGCCGGGCGGATGGCGCTGACCAACTACCTGACCCAGTCCCTCGTCATGGCCCTGGTCTTCTCCGGGTACGGGCTCGGGCTGTACGGCCGCACGGGCGCGGCGGCGGCGGTCGGCGGCGGGCTCGTGCTGTACGCCTGCCAGCTCGTGCTGAGCCGGTGGCTGATGCGCCGGCACCGGCTCGGGCCCGTGGAGTGGCTGCTGCGCGCGGTGACGCTGTGGGGGCGGCCCGCGAAGGCGGCGGGAGCGACCGGGGCGGCTGGGGGGCCGGGGATGTCAGAGGTGCCAGAGGTGCCAGAGGTGTCTGGGACACCTGGGGCGCCGGGGGTGACCGAGGGGCGCTGAGTGGGGCGAGGGCCGGGCCGGAGCGTGGGCCGGAGCGCGGAGGCGGATGCGTCGCGCTCCGGTTAACGTTCGCTAACCCGACTGTCTAGAATCGAATCCATGACCACCAGGACGGACGCCCCCACCCGCCGCGAGCAGATCCTCAAGGAGGCGGCCCGCCTCTTTGCCGAGCGCGGCTTCCACGGCGTCGGTGTCGACGAGATAGGCGCGGCCGTCGGCATCAGCGGCCCCGGTCTCTACCGCCACTTCCCCGGCAAGGACGCGATGCTCGCCGAGCTGCTGGTCGGCATCAGCGAACGGCTGCTGGCCGGTGGGCGGCTGCGGGTGTCGGAGGACGCGGCCGGCGGGGACGGCTCCCCGCGGGCCCTGCTCGACGCGCTCATCGCGGGCCACATCGACTTCGCCCTCGACGACCGTCCCCTGATCACCCTCCACGACCGGGAGCTGGACCGGCTGCGGGACGCCGACCGCAAGCGGGTCCGCCAGCTCCAGCGCCAGTACGTCGAGGTGTGGGTGGAAGTGGTCCGCGACCTCTACCCGGACCTGCCCGAGCACGAGGCCCGCGCCGCCGTCCACGCCGTCTTCGGCCTGCTGAACTCGACCCCGCACCTGGGCCGCCCCGACGCCCGGCCGGACCGCGCGGACACGGCGGCACTGCTGCACCGGCTGGCGCGCGGCGCCTTCGAGGCGGCGGCGGTACGCGCCTGACGGCTGTGCCGTGATCCCCGGTGGATCGGCGCGCGGCGTCAGATGCGGTGCACCGCGAGACGGTGGCGCATCGCAAGGCGGAGGGCATTCGCATGCTGGACGCATTCGGATGCTCCGGTGTTCCGGCAACGCGGCCGAGAACCCGTGAACGGTCGTCGACGTCGGTGACATCCGCGCGGAGAGTGTCGACAATGGAGCATGGATCTTGAGTTCTGCGCGTGGGCGCGCGACTGGTCCGATCGCCTCGGACCGGCGCTCGAACGGGCCGTCGCGGCGGTCGCGGGACAGTTGCCGGCGGACGACGTGGTCGGCGTCGGCATCGCGACCGACGCCGACGCCACGTCGATCGTCGCCTTCGCGCACTCGCGGCAGCATCTCGACGAAATGACCGCCGGGGAACCGGAGTTCGCCATCGACGCGAAATGGCACCTCGGCGAGTGGGACATGGGCATCGTCGGGGTCGAGGGGATCGACGACCCGCTGGAGCCGATCCGCGCCGAGGCGGAACGGGCAAAGCGACGCCTCACCGGTTCGGGCACCGGCCCCGTCGCGGTGCCGGACCTCCGCGAATTCCGGAGGACGGTGTGGGACTCGATCTCACAGGCGTTGACGGACTCGGTCGCCCGTGGGTTCTTCGAGCAGTGGCCGAACGCCGTCCGGGTCTTCCTCCCCCTCGACGCCGACGTCCCGGAAGGCGACATCGCGCAGTGGAACGCCGCGCTGAACGATCGGGCCGGCACGGCGGAGTTCCGCGAGTTCCTGCAGATCGACCCTGTCCGAGGCGGGGGAACACCGTCGGCCACGCCTTGAAAGCATGAATTAGTAAGGAAATCCGAAGAGGTCGGCTGAATTCCTTCCCCTTTTCTCCGCCGTGCCCCCTCCGGTCGGGGTGTCGCGAAGATCCACGGGCATATGGTTCGAGTTGTCTCGCCCACGCCTGATGGGGAATTCACATGAAAACATGTCAGGTTTCGGTCGTCGTCCCCTGTTTCGACGAGGACGAGGTGATCGAGGCGTTCCACCGTGCGCTGCTCGCCGTGCTCGAACCGATACGGCGCACCTTCGAGATCTGTTACGTCGACGACGGCAGCGGCGACCGGACCGGGGCCCGGATCAATTCGTTCGCCGCCGAGGACCGGCGGGTCCGCTACGTCTCCTTCAGCCGCAACTTCGGCAAGGAGGCCGCCATGCTCGCCGGACTGCGGATGTCCCGGGGCGAGGCCGTCGTCCTGATGGACGCCGACCTCCAGCACCCGCCCGAACTGCTGCCCCGCATGCTGGAGTTGCGGAAACGCGGATACGACCAGGTCGTCGCGCGCCGGGACCGTGCCGGCGAGGGCGCCCTGCGCACATTCCTCGGTGCCGTCTGCTATCGGGTCATGGGCCGCTGCATGGACGTCGAAGTCGTCGACGGCGAGGGCGACTTCAGGCTGCTGTCGCGCAAGGCCGTGGACGCGGTGCTCGCCCTGCCCGAGACCGACCGGTTCTCCAAGGGGATCTTCTCCTGGATCGGATTCGACACCGCGTCCTTCACCTACCGGAACGTCCGCCGAGCGGCGGGGAGTTCGAAATGGGCCGGCAGGCATCTGCTCAATTACGGGATCGACGGGCTGGTCTCCTTCAACAGCCGTCCCCTGCGCCTGGCCATCCACGCCGGTCTCGCCCTCGCGCTGGCGGCCCTGGGATACGCGCTGTGGATCATCACGGACGTCGCCCTGCACGGTGTCGCCGTCCCCGGCTACACGACCCTGCTGACCGCCGTCGTCGCGCTCGGCGGAATTCAGCTCGCCACACTGGGCGTCATCGGCGAATACGTGGGACGCATCTATTCCGAGGCGAAACGCCGGCCGCATTACGTGGTGCGGGAGACGAGCGAAAGCCCGGACCGGGCCGTGCGCCCGCCCGGCGGCCTGCCCGATGCCCCGCCCGGCGCGCTGCCCGGTGCCCCGCCCGGCGCGCTGCCCGCCGTCCCGGTGTACGAAGGGCGCCGACGCGCATGAGCACGGACACCGACGCGGGCCCGTACGCGGAAGAGGGGACGGGCGGGGGCGGCGCGGGCGGCCGTCCGCGTCCCGCGCGGCGGCGGGCGGTGCCGGGGGCGGCGGTCCTCGCCCTGTTCCCGTTCGCGCTGCTCGGCGCCGCCTTCTGGTTCGGGAGGCTGGTCCGGCCGGGCGCCGACGACTGGTGCTTCCTCCCGGTCGTGCGGGACGAGGGCGCCCTCGGGATGCTCGCCAAGTTCTACCTGCACGACAACGGACGCGTCGCCAACGCGCTGCTGGTCGTCGGGTACGGCGCGTTCGGCGTCCCGGGGCATCAGTGGTTCCCCCTGGTCAGCGGGGCGGTCGTGCTCGGCGTCCTGTGGGCGCTGACCGCCGCCGCGCTCGGCCGGGCGGGGCTGACCGCACCGCGCGGGACCGTGCCGCTCGTGGCCGCGACGGCGACGGCGGCCTTCCTGCTCGCCACGCCGGACACGTACAAGACGTTCTACTGGCCCGCCAACTCCGTCTCGCACACCCTCGCACCGGTGCTGGCCTGCGCCGCCGTGATTCCCCTGCTGCGCGCCCGCACCCGCCGGGGGCACGCCCTCGCGTCGGCCACCGCCCTCGTGGCGGGGGTGTTCATCGGCACGCTGTCGGAGGAGACGACGGTCGTCGCGTGCGTCGTGCTCGGCACCGTCCTGCTGACCGGGCTGCGGACGCCTCCCGGCCCCGGCCGGACCCGTGTCCGGTCCTGGTGCGCGGTCGCCCTCGCCGGGCTCGCGACCGGGACGGCCGTCCTGTACCTCTCACCCGGCGCACGCGCCCGGCGCGCACGCTTCGGCGCCGACACCGGCTCCATGCTCGACCCGGAGGCGCTGGGTGCGGCGCTGCGGGCCTTCGGGGAGATCCTGGGCACGGTCCTCACGACCTGGCCGTACCTGGGAGCGGTCGCCGTCGGCGTACTGCTCGGCCTGTCGGCGCGCGGGGGAGACCGGCCGGTGGACGGGACGACGTCCGAGCCGGCGGGCCGGTCGTCCCGTCGGCGCCCCTTCCTCCTGGCGCCGGCCGGCCTCCTCGCGTTCCTGGTCTCCGGTTACCTCTGCGTCGTCGTGACCCGCCCCGTCTTCGGCGCGGACGTGGTGACCGCCTCGCGCGTCTGGGGCGACTTCCTCCTGCTGTACGTGCTGCTGCTGACCGGTGTCGGCGTCCTGCTGGGCCGGGCGGTGGGACCGCCGGCGGTACCGGTGGCGCCACGGGCCCGCCGCCCGGTGCTCCGTACGGTCGTGGCGGCCGTCGCCGCCGCCGTGTGCGTCCTGGCCTGCGCGGGCCTGGCCGGTCCGCTGCTCCGGCTGGAGACGGAGATGTCGGTGCGCGCCCGCGACTGGGACCACCAGGACCGGTGGCTGAGGGACCGGGCGGCGCGGGGCGCCCGGGTGCTGCCGTACGCGCCGGTGCCGGTGGGCGGGATGCTGGAGCCGTTCGGCGGGCACGGCCGACGGGTGTGGCCGGCCCGGTGCGTCGCCCGGTACTACCACCTGGACGAGGTCACGTACACCACGCGGCTTCCCTGAAACGGACCCGGCGCGACCTGCGTGACCGTTCCGGTACCTCCGTCGTGCAAGACATCCGGCACACTGCGCACACCTGACGGCACAATGGGTTCATGCCGATACCCAGCCGTGCCGCCCTCGTCGAACACCTCGTCCGTACGCGTATCGCCGGAGACGTCGCCACCCCGCGCGACAACAACCTCTCCCACTACCGCAAGCTCGCCAACGGCGACCGCCACTACTGGCTGGGTCTGGAGCTCGGGGACCGGTGGCGCGACGAGCAGGACGTGCTGGCGGTGATGGCCGAGCGCTGCGGGGTCAACGACGACCCGGAGCACCGGTTCGGGCAGGACACCATCGACCCGGAGCTGACGGTGGACGCCCTGGAGCGGATGGCGGCACGGCTGCGGAAGGCGGCGGCGGACTCGGAGCGGGTGCTGTTCGCGACCGGGCACCCGGGCGGGCTCCTCGACGTGCACCGGCAGACCGCGGCGGCGCTGCGGGCCGCCGGATGCGAGATCGTACGGATCCCGTCGGGGCTGATCGCCGACGAGGGCATGGTCTTCCAGTTCGCGGACGTCGCCGTGCAGGAGCGCGGTGCGACGCTCTGGCACACGCACTCGCCCGCCCCGATGGCCGCCATCCTGGACGGCATGGAGCGGGAGGGCCGCCCGCTGCCGGACCTGGTGGTCGCCGACCACGGCTGGGCGGGCTGCGCGGGACAGCGCGGCCTGGACGCGGTGGGGTACGCGGACTGCAACGACCCGGCACTGTTCCTCGGCGAGGCGGAAGGCACGCTCCAGGTCGTCGTCCCGCTGGACGACCACGTGATGGACCCGCGGTTCTACGACCCGATGACGG
Source organism: Streptomyces sp. NPDC006435 (assembly GCF_040612315.1). NCBI lineage: Bacteria > Bacillati > Actinomycetota > Actinomycetes > Kitasatosporales > Streptomycetaceae > Streptomyces > Streptomyces sp. NPDC006435. The sequence continues at coordinate 78,554 of NZ_JBEXPY010000020.1, read as the reverse complement.
ACTACCTGCTGGGCGCGGCGGGGCTGCTCCCGGGCTGATCCCGATCGGTCCGGGGCGCCGGCCCGCGTCCGCTCCGGGCCGGTTCCGCGGCCCGGGGGCCACAACTCCACGTCCCGCCCGCGCAATTGCTAATCTGCGCCACGAATGTCCAGTGTCGTGGGGGGCGCATGTTCACACCGGGGCAGCGGTCCCGCGGGGACGGGCCGAGGTCGGTTCTCGTCGGGCTGCTCATCCTGCTGGCCCTCTTCATCCTCCAGGAGCTCGGGGCCGGGCTGCTGCCCGACATCTACAAGGGCTTCGCGGGCGACGACCGCAAGACGCTCGTCGTGGGCGCGTCCGTCGCCTTCGTCCTGGTGGGCCTGCTCCTCTACATCGTGCATCTGCAGGGCCGCGTGCAGAAGGACGCGGAACCCGAACTCGGTGCCGACGAGCGGGCCAGGGCGCGCGCCGCCCTGCTGCACGTCGTGCGCAGGCGCTGGACGGACGACGCGGACCGGGCCTGGGAACGCTCCGTACGGATCGAGCTGGGTCTCGCCGAGCACCGGGAGGCCGTGCACGACCCCTGGGGTCCGCCCCGGCTCACCACCGGCGGCCCGGAGGGCGGGGTGCCGCTGGCCGCGGGCACCCGGATCGGCGAGGTCTTCGACCGCCACCAGGCGCAGCTCCTCGTCCTGGGCGCCCCGGGCGCGGGCAAGACCTCGCGGATGCTCGAACTGGCCGAGAAGCTGGCCGAGGCGGCCGAACGGGACGACGACGCCCCCGTCCCGGCCGTCCTGCTGCTGACGGACTGGCACGGCGAACCGTTCGTGAGCTGGATCCTGGACGAACTGCACAGCCGGTACCGCCTCCCCCGGAAGGCCGGCCTCGCGCTGCTGCGGGACAACGGCATCGCCCTGGTCCTGGACGGGCTCGACGAGGTCGCCCCGCGGCTGCGCGTCGACTGCGTCCGGGCGATCAACGGACTGCTCTCCGCCGAGCAGTACCCGCACTGCCCGATCGCCGTCTCGTGCCGCTCGACCGACTACGACGAACTGGGAGAGCGGCTCACCGTCAGCGGCGCGGTCCGGGTGCGGCCCCTGGAGGTCGCGGCCGTGCACGCCCTGCTCAACGGCGGGGGCGAACGGCTGCGCGGACTGGCGGCCGCCGCGGCCGCCGATCCGGTGCTGGCCCGGCTGCTGACCACACCGCTCATGCTGGGCGTCGCCGTCTTCGCCTACGAGGGCGTGGCGGAGGACGAGGTAACGGCACCCGGCGACACGGAGGAGCGCAGGGGCCGCATCTTCGACGCCTACATCGAGCGCATGATCCACCGCGACCGGACCCTCCAGGGCCGTCCGGTCGCCTCCGAACGCCCCGCCGGCCGGGTGCGGGCCGACCTGCTGCGGCTCGCCCGGGACCTGAACCAGGTCCACTCGACGGTGTACTACGCGGACGACTTCTCCAGCATGCTCCTCCAGGCCCCGGACGACGTGCTCAGACAGCTGGCGCCGTCGGGGATGTACCCGATGTTCCGGTTCATGCGGGGGCTGAGCGGGTACGAGGCCGGGAACCCCGCCAGCAGGCCGAACCGGCTCTACTCGGCCTGGGTGAGTTTCGGAACGTCCCTCCCGTTCATGAAGTCGGTGCTGGCGAGCCACCTCCGGCGGGACTTCCTCGACTACGCGACCGACCGGGCGATCATGCGCAGGGCGGGGGACGGCTACGCCTTCCTGCACAAGACCATCCAGGACCACCTCGCGGCACGGGGGGAGAACATGTCCGCCGAGGAACTGCGGGCCCTGGAGCAGTCGCCGGCCTGATCCCGATCCTGATCAGGCGCCGGTCCCGCCCGCCCCGCCCGGCCCGCGTCCCCGCTGTCTCAGACCCGGCGTCGGGTCCAGGTAGACCCGGCGCACCGACGGATAGCGTTCCCGGAGCTGCTCCTCCGCCTCCTCGCAGGCCCACTCGATCTGCTCCGCGGTCGACGCGTCCCGGAAGTCGATCTTCGCGGCGATCAGGATCTCGGCCGGGCCCTGGATGAGCGTGGTGAGTTCCAGCACGTCGATGATGTGCGGGACGGAGAGCAGCTCCTCGCGGATGCCCGCGCGCATCGCCCGCGTCACGGGACGGCCGATCAGCAGCTGGGCGTTGGACCGGCCCAGCACCCAGGCGACGTACACCAGCAGCAGGCCGATCAGGACGGACGCGATGCCGTCCCAGACCCCGGAGCCGGTCAGCTGCCCGCCGAGCAGGCCGCCCGCGGCGAGCAGCAGACCCACCAGTGCGGCCGAGTCCTCCATCACCACGGCCTTGACGGCGGTGTCGGGGGTGCGGCGGAGGTAGCGGCCGACGGGCGCCCCCAGCCGCGCCGCCTCGCCCCGCACCTGCCGCAGCCCGGTGCGCAGCGAGTAGCCCTCCAGCAGGAAGGCGACGCCGAGCACGATGTACGAGACGAGCGGATCGCCGAGCTCCTCGCCCCTCACCAGGGTGTGGACGCCGTCGTAGACGGAGAAGACCGCACCGCCGACGAACGTGGCGACGGAGGCGAGCATCGCCCAGATGTAGCGCTCGGGGCCGTAGCCCAGCGGGTGCTCCTCGTCGGCGGGTTTCCCGCTGCGCCTCAGCGCGGTGAGCAGCATCAGTTCGGTGACCGTGTCGGCGACCGAGTGCGCCGCCTCGGAGAGCATCGCGCTCGATCCGCTGATCAGCCCGGCGACGGCCTTCGCCACGGCGATGCCGAGGTTGGCGACCGCCGCGACGACGACCGTGAACGCGGACTCCCCGCCACCGGACTTCGTGGCGCCGTCGGCGGTCTTCGGGTCCATCCGGGGCTCCTCACTCATGGTGGGGAGTATGTCCGAATTGGCGGTTCCCGGCCTGTCGGGCCCGCCCGGCACGGCCGCCGGGCACGGCCGCTGGGCACGGCCGCTGGGCACGGGGAAGCGAACCGGACCGGACCCGACCCGGGGACGGAGCCGGGTCAGACCCGGGGGACGCGGACCACGCCCTCCTGGATGACGGTGATCGCCAGCCGGCCGTCCTGTGTGTAGATCCGGGCCTGGCCGAGCCCGCGCCCGCCGTACGCGGACGGCGACTCCTGGTCGTACAGCAGCCATTCGTCGGCCCGGAAGGGCCGGTGGAACCACATCGCGTGGTCCAGGCTCGCCCCGACCACGTCGCCGACCGCCCAGCCCCCGCGCCCGTGTGCGAGGAGCACCGAGTCGAGCAGCGTCATGTCGGAGACGTACGTCGCCATGCAGACGTGCAGCAGCGGATCGTCCGCGAGCTTGCCGTTGGTGCGGAACCACACCTGGGAGCGCGGCTCGCGCGGTTCGCCGACCGTGCCGAAGGGCGGGGCGTCCACGTACCGCAGATCGACCGCGGCCCGCGCCTCGATCAGCCGGTCCACGACCGTCGGGTCGCTGAAGCGGTCCGCGTACCGGGGCAGCAGCTGCGCCGTCGTGGGCAGCGTCTCCGGGTCCGGTGCGGACGGCATGTCCGCCTGGTGCTCCAGACCCTCCTCGTACGTCTGGAAGGACGCCGAGAGGTGGAAGATCGGCTGCCCGTGCTGGACGGCGACGACCCGGCGGGTGGTGAAGGAGCGGCCGTCGCGGATGCGGTCGACGCTGTAGACGATCGGCGCGCCCGGATCACCGGCCCGCAGGAAGTACGAATGCAGGGAGTGGGCGGACGGGACCTCCCCGGCCGGGGCGGCGCCGGGCGCCCCCGGGGTCCGGGCGGGGACGGTGCGGCCCGCGGCGACCAGGGCCTGGGCCGCGACCTGGCCGCCGAAGACCCGGGGGACGAGCGCCGAACGGCTCGTGCCCCGGAAGATGTCCCGCTCGATCTGCTCCAGGTCGAGCAGATCGAGCAGGGAATCCAGTGCTGAGCTCATGGGAGGAACGCAGCCGTTCTCACAGGCCCATGGACTTGGCGATGATCGACTTCATGACTTCGTTGGTGCCGCCGTAGATGCGGTTGACCCGGTTGTCCGCGTAGAGGCGGGCGATCGGGTACTCGTTCATGTAGCCGTAGCCGCCGTGCAGCTGGAGGCAGCGGTCGATGACACGGTGCGCGACCTCGGTGCAGAACAGCTTCGCGGACGCGGCCTCGGCCGCGGTCAGCTCGCCCGCGTCCAGGGCCTCCAGGGCGCGGTCGGCGACGGCCTCGGCGGCGTCCACCTCGGCCTGGCAGGCGGCCAGCTCGAACTTGGTGTTCTGGAAGGACGCGACGGTCTTGCCGAAGACGGTGCGCTCCTGGACGTACTCCTGGGCGAACCGGATCGCGGCCTTGGCCTGCGCGTACGCGCCGTAGGCGATGCCCCAGCGCTCGGACGGCAGGTTCTGGCCGAGGTAGTGGAAGCCCTTGTTCTCCTCGCCGAGCAGGTCCGCGGCGGGCACCTTCACGTCGACGAACGCCAGCTCTGCGGTGTCGGACGTGCGCAGGCCGAGCTTGTCGAGCTTGCGGCCCAGGGAGTAGCCCTCGGACTTGGTGTCCACGGCGAACAGGGAGATGCCGAAACGACGGTCCTCGGCGGTCGGCGCCGAGGTGCGGGCGCAGACGATGACGCGGTCGGCGTGGACGCCGCCCGTGATGAAGGTCTTGGAACCGTTGAGCACGTAGTGCGTGCCGTCGTCGGAGAGCTTGGCGGTGGTCTTCATGCCCGCGAGGTCCGAGCCGGTGCCCGGCTCGGTCATCGCGAGGGCCCACATCTCCTCGCCGGAGACGAACTTCGGCAGGTAGCGCTTCTTCTGCTCCTCGTCGGCGAGCATCTTGATGTACGGCAGGGCGAGCAGGACGTGCACGCCGGAGCCGCCGAAGTTGATGCCCGCGCGGGCGGTCTCCTCGTACTGGATGGCCTCGAACTTGTGGGTGTCCAGGCCGGCGCCGCCGAACTCCTCGGGGACGTTGATGCCGAACAGACCGAGGTCGGCGAGCTTGGAGTAGAACTCGCGCGGCACGATGCCCTGCTGGAACCACTCGTCGTAGTGAGGGACGACCTCCGCCTCGATGAAGGCGCGTATGGTCTCCCGGAACGCCTCGTGGTCCTCGTCGAATACCGTACGGCGCACGGGGTGCCTCCTTGATCAGCTTCGGTCGGCGGCCGCCTTCGGCCGGGGTCGGGTGCGGTCCGCCTCGACCGGCCTGGCTAAGCGCTTGCTCAGATACGTTCAAAAGTTACCCGGCAGTCACGGAGGCTGTCCAGGGTGATGCGCGGCACGCCCGGCCCCGGACGTGCGGAAGTCCTCCCCGGCCGCCGGCCGGGAAGGACCCTCGCCCCCTCCCGTTCCTCGGTGCTACTGGGGTTTGAAGGAGCGGATCTGGTAGTTGCCCTGGAGGTTGCCGCCGCTGCCGGCGGGGGTGGAGCCGACCCGGGAGTTGTAGTTGGTCCGGGTGTAGTACTGCACGCGGTGCCCGGTCGCGTTCCACACGGAGCGGACGTTCTGGCCCCGCTGGATGAACGAGCAGTCGTCGGCGGTGTTCGCCCGCTGCTTGTCCGACCACTGGCAGCGGGTGCCGCCCCCGTTCCAGTCGCTGTAGATGCAGAAGTACCCGGGGCTGCAGCTGAAGGAAGCCCTGGCCTCGGCGCTTCGGGCGGTGTCGCTCGCCACGGTGCCGCGCACCGCGGCGGCGTCGCCGGTGGCCCCGGCCCCGGCCGCGGCGGGCCCGGTGGCCAGCCCCAGGGCCAGGGCGAGGGAGGCGGCGGCGAGCGTGGTGAAGCGGTTCATGACGGAGCTCTCCTTCTGACGGCGGTCAGGGTCCCGCGCCCTGGTCCCGGTCAGCGTGGCACGCCCTTGACCTGCACAGACAGGCGGAAACGGGGGCGCTCGAAGCCCTCCGCGAAGATCGCGGCACTCCTTCGCGCACCGGCGTGAACGCTTGCTGCGGGGGAGGGGCGGGCGTGGCTCGTTCCCTTCGCTCCCGCTCGCCCTGCGGGCTGTGCGACGGCGCGGGTTTCCGCGCTCCCGGCACATGGGTCACGCCAAGCGCACACCCGTCCATAATCCGACTAATTGCGATATATCTTTCGGCCGGTGTTGACGCGGGAATTGACTTGTCGACGGACCTGATCGGTCCGGAGCAGAGGGGAACGGACGGGAACGGCGGGGAAGGCATCCGGTTCCGGCCGGGCGGTCCCGGCGCATCAGGTCCGGCCGACGAACGGCTCGGGTCCCGGGCGTTGCGACACACCCCGTGGACCCGCGGACGACACAGGACGAAACAGGGCTTCTCCCGACACCCGAACGAGGTCGCGGCACCGACTCCGCGAACCCGTCCGGCGACCCCCGAGACACCCCGCAGGGCCGGAACAGCGCCATCCAGAACCACGACGCCCGGGATCACGACGCCCGGAACCGCAACATCCGGGGCCGTGACGCCCGGAACCACGACACACGGAGGTCTCATGCTGGGGGTGGAACACCCGGAGGCGAGCTGGGTACAGGTGAACCTGACCCCGCAGCCGCGCTCGTGGCCGCGCCTGTACGAGCGGCTCGCCGGCACGGCGCGCGGACTCCTCGACGCGGGCCTCGCGCAGGCGTTCTTCTTCATGCACAAGCCGCCGGGCCTGCGCGTTCGGTTCCAGGCGCCCGGATCGGCCGGTGTCGTCCCGCTGAGGGCCGAACTCCTCGACCGGATCAGGGAGTTCGACGTGCTGGCGGCCCCGCCGGTGTGTGCGGTGTACGAGCCGGAGTCCTACCTCTTCGGCGGCCCCGCCGCCATGCCGGGGGTGCACGAGGTGTTCACGGCGGACTCGCTGGCCTGGCTCGACCGGCACGCCCGGCGCGCGGACGGCGAGGGACACACCGTGGCCGACTGGAGGCTCTCCCTCGTCCTGCTCCGCGAACTCTTCGACGGCCTGCACATCGTGGGCTGGGAACACCGGGGCGTCTGGGAGGCGGTGCGCACGGACACCGGGCGCAGCTTCCCCGGCGGTCTCCGGGACGACGCGCTCCGCCGGGCCGCCCACGGCATCCGCGCCCACTGGGAGCGGCCCCGGGCGCAGTGGTCCGACGGGCTGCCCGACGCCTGGCGCGCATGGCAGGAGCAGCACGGGGCGGCGGTGCGCCGAGCGGCGGACCACTGGCGCACCGGCTACTTCGAGTCCGGCGAAGCGGTACGCGGACCGCGCCGCGCCGCCGCCCACGCCGTGATCTTCCACTGGAACCGGGGCCGGCTGTCGCTCGCCCGCCAGAGCCTGCTCACCGAGGCCCTGTTCGACGACGGGGCGGTGGACTGACATGACCGGACTCCGCGCCGTCACTCCCGGACCCACTTCCGGATCCGCTTCCGGCTCCACCCCCCGACCCGCCCCTGTCCCGGCCCCCGCCCGTCCCGACGCGGCCGAAGGAACGTTGCTGGGCGCCACCGCGCTGGTACGCGCGTCCGGAATCCCCTGCTCGATGTGGACGGCCGCGGGCGGGTCCGGGCTGTTCGGCCGGGTCGTCGAGCACGCCGACGCCGTCGAGCGGCAGGCCGGGCGCGCCCGGCGGCTGGCCGAGGAGCTGAGCGGTGTCGTTCCCGACCCGCGCCTGACGGACACCGAGCGCCGCGCCGTACTCGCCCTGCGGCGAAGGCTGCACGCGGGCTCGGCGCCGACCCCGGCGGACCGCGACCTGCTGACGGCGCTGACCGCCGCACCCGGGGAACTGGTCCGCGAGGCGACGGAGCTGTGCGATGCCGCCGGTCCGGTCCGCGGGGCCCGGGCGGCGCTGGAACGGGAGATCGCCGAGGAGCACGAGCGGGTGGCTGCGCTCGGCTGGTCGCTGGTGTCCGAGGGCCCGGTCCTGCGGGAGTTCCTGGACACCGCGAGCCCCGGGCTGGTGGCGGAGGTGACCGCCCGGCTGGCCGCGGGGGAGTCGTGGAGCGGGAAACGGCTGCGCAAGCGTTCCGCCTACCTGTGGCGGGCGCTGGGACGGGCGGCCGTGAAGACCACACCGCGCGGCTGGGTGGGGCAGGTCGCCCCGGTCCCGGTCGGCGGCCCGACGGCGGACGGGGCGGGCGACCGGCTCCTCACCCCGGGCGCCGAGCTCGCCGGACTGGCCGCCGCCGTCGTGGAGAACGTCCACACGGTACGTACCCGGACCGGCGGCCGGGACCTGCGCACCGCCGACCCGGCGACCGCACTCGCCCCCGCCCCGCTGCACCTCACCGAGGGCGGCGGCGACGGAGCGGGCGGCACGCTGCGCTGCTACGCGATCGACCCGGACCACCCCGGACGGCTGCGGCAGACCGCCCTCCGGCGCACCGCACTGCTCGACCGGCTCCTCACGCTGTTCGCCGACGGACCGCGCACCCTCGCGGAACTGGAGAGCGAACTGCCGGCCGCCGACCCCGCCGTACTGCGCGGCTTCCTCACCCACCTCATGGGGCTGGGCGTGCTCCAGCTCTGCGAGGCCCCGCGCCGCCACCACACCCCCTGGTCCCCGGCCGCCCGGGTCGCCGAGACAGGCGAACTGCCCCGCCCCGAGGACCGCCCCGAGCACCATCCCGAGGAGCCCGAGCACGGACCCGGCGACGCGGACCGATGTACGGAGACGGAGTACGGGTCTGCCGGATCGGACCGGCCCGCGGAGCACGGGCCGGGCAGCTGGTTCCTCGACTCGCACCGCGGTCTGAGCGCCCACGTGCCGGGCCCGGCCGCCGCCCGGGTCCAGCGCGCCCTGCGGACCGCCCACCGCCTGGCCGCGCTGCGCCTGGCCGACCGGGAGACCGGCTCCGACGCACCACCCCCCGTGCCGGGCACCGAGCGGCTGGACGGGCGCCCGCGCCCGGTCGGCGAACTCCTGGCCGAGGTCCTGGCGCCGGACGAGCGGCCGTCCCCCGGACCCGGCCGGCGCCGCCACCCGGGCTGGCACCCGGCGCACGACCCGGCATCCGGATACGCCCGGCTCCTCGCCCACCTCGCCGCCCGCTCCGACGCACCGCAGGTGGACGTGGACGACGCGCTGCTGGACGCCCTCGGGGCGCCGTCGGCCGAGGACGCGGTGCCGCCCTGGCCGCTGGACTGTCTGCTGCGCCCGATGTCCGGGCCGGGGCCGCTCGCGGTGCTGGAGACGGCCTCGCCCGCCGGGATCATCGACGCCCGGTTCGCCGAGGCGCTGCGGGCCCTGCACGGCGGCCACGACACCGTCGACGCCTACCGGGACTTCCTGGCCGGGGTGGAGCGGCGATCGGGGGTGCGGTTCGTCGAACTGCTGGTGCCGTCGGTCACCGGCCACGCCGCGAACACCGTCCGGCGGCCCGTCCTCACCCGCTGGTGGACGGGCGACCCCAACCCGGCCGCGTACTTCGCGCCCGGCGGGCCCGAACAGCGCTACCTGCCGCTGGACCGCATCACCCTGCGGCGCTCGGGCCGCCGGATCGTCGCCGAGGCGGACGGTGTGCGCGTGGTGCCCGTCTACCACGCCACCCGCAACCCGATGCCGCCCTACGACCGGCTGGCGCGGCTGCTGCTCGCCGCCGGGCACCCCTGGGCGGGCACCGTGCTCTGCCTGGACGGGCTCGCCGCGGCCTTCCCCGCCGGTGCCGCCGTCACCCGCGCGCCGAGAGTGACGGCCGGCCGGGACCTGGTGGTCTGCCCGGCCACCTGGCGGGTGCCGCGGGCCCTGCTGTGGCGGCGGGAGGACGACGGATTCGACCGGGTGCGGGCCCTCGCCTCGCTCCGGCGCACCGCCGGTCTGCCGCGCTTCGTCTTCGTACGGCCGGCGTTCGGGGACAAGCCGGTACCGGCCGACCTCGACGCGCTGACCGCGCTCAACGTCATCGAGCGGATCTGCGCCGCACCCGGTGACGAACTGGTCCTGGAGGAGATGCTGCCCGGCCCGGAGGCCGGACCGCGGGGCCCGGTGCTGCGCGACGCGCTGCACCGGGGCGAACCGGTGGCCGCCGGTCTGCTGCTCAGGCTCCCCTTCGACCGGACCCCGCAGGAGCTGGCGGCCCCGGCCGCCGCCCTCGCCCATGACGTCCCCGGCCCGTCCGCACCCGGTGCGGCGGCTGCCGGGGCGGCCAACACCCAACAGGGATCACAAAGGAAACAGGAGGAAGCACCATGCCCATCATGGAACTCACCGACCTCGACACCCTGATCGACGAGCTGGACGAGCGGATCACCGGCACCGACCTGCCCGCCGTGGAGGCTGCCGACAGCCTGGCGTGCACCATCATCATCTGTGCCTCGACCCTCTGCGGATCCGCCATCAACTGCTGACGGCCCCCCACCCGGACACCCCGTGTCCGTCGTTGAGATGAACGGAGCCGCCCGGACCGGTCCGGGCGGCTCCCCGACGAGGAGCTCCGATGCATCCAGGTAACCAGGCCCCGCCCCGCCGAGCCGCCCTCGACATCGCCGTCCGGTTCCTCGACGACTTCGCCCGGGGCCCGCACACGACGTCCGACCCCGGCATTCCCGTACTGGCCGCACTGGTCCAGGAGACCCACGAGGCGGGTGCCGCTGCGAGCGCCCGGCGCGCGGTGGCGGCCTGGGCCCGGACCGTCGGCCGAGGCCCCTCCCACAACGGCCTGTACGACGGCGGCCTGGCCGGCACGCTCGTCGGCCTGCGGATGGCCGCCCGCGTCCACCCGCCGCTGCACCGCGCCGCCGACCGGCTGCGCGACCACCTCCTGGACGGGGCCGCCGCGCGCCCCTGGCGCACGGTGGACGTCGGCCTGCCCGACTACGACCTCATCGGCGGGCCGTCCGGCACCCTGCTTGCCCTCTGCGTCGGGGAACCCGAGCCGGCGAACCGCCGACTCATGCCGTTCGCAGCCCACTTGGCGATGCTGTGCGACCACGACGAGCTGCGCCGGCTGCGCATCGGCCAGTACGCCGGCCATCCCCACCTGGGCTGGCTCCAGGGCCGGATCAACACCGGGATGGGGCACGGCGTGGCCGGACTCGCCACCGCGCTCACCGCCGCGATCCGCCGCACCGGGCCGCACCCCCGGCTGACGGACGCCCTGCGCCGCACCACCCACTGGCTGGTCCGGCAGTCCTTCGACGACGCCAGGTCCGTCCGCAGCTGGGACGGGGCCGGCCTCGACGGCCCGCCGCCCACCGGACCCCAGCCCCGCCAGGCATGGTGCTACGGCGCCCCCGGCATCACCTGGGCGCTCTGGGACGCGGCCGACGCACTGGGCGACCGGACGACGGCCGACTGGGCGGCGGCCGCCTTCACCACCCTCGCCGAGCAGTACGACATGGACTTCCACCTCTACGGCGCCCCGCTGACCGACCGGCTCGGGCTCTGCCACGGCGCGGCGGGCGTACTGGCCGTGGCGGACGCCTTCCACCACCGGGCCCGGCTGCCGGCCGCCGCCCCGCTCGCCGCCCGCCTCACCGAGCACCTGAACGCCCGACTGCCGGACGCCCTCGCCGCCACCCGCCCCCCGACCGCCCTCCTCGACGGCGCCCCCGGCGCACTCGCCGCCCTGCTCACCGCCACCCACGGCACCTCGCGCGACTGGCTGCCCTGCCTCGGCCTGCGCTGAGGCCCGCCCGGTCCGCCCGCACCCCGCCCCCGGCCACCGGCACCCGGTGGCCGGGTCAGCGCTGTCGCAGCGCGAACCACAGCTCCGTCCGTACGTCCATGTCGTCCAGGTCCATGTCCAGCAGGGCCGCGCAGCGGGTGATGCGCTGGCGGACCGTGTTGCGGTGGATCCGCAGGGCCGTGGCCGTGCGGTCCCAGTTGCCGTGGAGGCTCAGCCAGCAGCGCAGGGTCTCGGCCAGGGGCTCGGTGAGCGGGGCCAGGAGGACGCGGGCGTGGGCCTCGGCCCGGTCGGGAGGGATCAGGGCGGCCAGGCCCGTACCGGCGCCGCTGTGGTGGTGGGCCAGCGGGGTGCGGGTGGCCACGGCGCGGCCCAGGGCGCGGGCCGCCTGGCCGTCGGCGAGGCCCAGGGCGGTGACGGGGGCGGGGGCGGAGGCGCCGAGGGTCCAGCCGGGCTGCGGCACGATCCGGTCGTCGCCGGGCACCAGCACCCGCACCGCGTCCCCGCCCCGGCCCGCGTCGACCAGGGCCGAGCCCAGGGCGGCGCCCAGCGCACCGGCGGTGAGCGGGTCGACCGGGCCGTCCCCGCTGCGCCGAGCGTGCACCACCGTCCACTGCTCCGCGCCGCCGAGCAGCGGGCCGACGTCCTGCGGGTCCGCGCCCAGCAGCAGCCGTACGAGGGCGGCCGACCGGCCCGCCGCGTCGGCGCCCTGGTGCGGGGCGGCCAGCAACGAGAGCAGCACGACCGCGACCCCGGCGATCGTGTGGTCGCCAGGCTCCCGCCGGTCCGTCGCCAACTCCAGGACCAGACCCTGACCGCCGCCCAGCGCGTACGCGGACAGATGGGTGTCGCGCAGCGTGTCGGTGGCGGACGACGGGGCGGGGCGCGACCCGGCGGAGACCACCCGGGCCAGCCTGGCCAGCGCCGCACCGACGTCCGGGGCGGGGCGGCGGCCCGAGGCGTGCAGCTCCTCGCCGTCCGCGGCGAGCAGCACCGCCCGGCCGCCCAGCCGCACCGTCAGCTGGTGCAGCACCGCGGGGACCGGGTCGGGCCGGGCCGCCGCCGTCGCCAGGGCCTGCTGGGCGTGCGTCACCCGGCGCAGCTCCCGGTGCCGGGCCTCGGCCATCAGCCGCCACACCGCCCGTGCGATCGCCGTGAACGGTGTCCCGGGCGGCACCTCCACCAGCGGCAGACCGTGCCGGTCGCACGCCTCGACCAGCGCCCCCGGCACCGTGTCGTACACCGGCGTCACCCCGAAACCGAGCGCCGCCGCCCCCGCCTCCACCAGCCGGGCCACGTACCCGTCCGGGTCCCCGAGCAGCACCCCGGCGCTCAGCACCAGCTCACCGCCGAGCAGATACGGGTACGGGTCGGCCATCTCCGAGGTGTGCACCCACAGCAGCTCGGCCTCGTCGGGCCCCGCGATGCGGCGCAGCCCCAGCTCCTCGCGGGCTAGCAGCGCGGTGAGCGACACCGGGGGAGTGGGCGGCGGGGGCAGCGCGACCGGGGCTTCCATGGACGATCCATCCATCGACGGCTTCGGGTATGGATGAAAAGTACACTTCAGTGCCGTGTGCGGGCCACCTACCGTCTTCAGTACGCACCGCGTCACCACGCACCACCACGAGGCACGCACCACCACGGGAAAGGCACCCACATGAGCAGCAGCGAAACGCCGCGCGGCCCCATCGACTCCTCCCGCGTCCCGCGGTACGCCGGACCCGCGACGTTCGCCCGGCTGCCCCGCCTCGACGAGGTCCCCGCCGCCGACGTCGCCGTCGTCGGCGTGCCCTTCGACACCGGTGTCTCCTACCGCCCCGGCGCCCGCTTCGGCGGCAACGCGATCCGTGAGGCCTCGCGCCTCCTGCGCCCGTACAACCCGGCGCAGGACGCCTCCCCGTTCGCGCTCGCGCAGGTCGCCGACGCCGGGGACATCGCCGCGAACCCGTTCAACATCAACGAGGCCGTCGAGACGGTCGAGGCCGCCGCCGACGACCTCCTGGCCACCGGCGCCCGCCTGATGACGCTCGGCGGCGACCACACCATCGCGCTGCCGCTGCTGCGTTCCGTCGCCAAGAAGCACGGCCCGGTCGCGCTGCTCCACTTCGACGCCCACCTCGACACCTGGGACACCTACTTCGGCGCCGAGTACACCCACGGCACCCCGTTCCGCCGGGCCGTCGAGGAGGGCATCCTCGACACCTCCGCGCTCTCCCACGTCGGCACCCGCGGCCCGCTCTACGGCAAGCAGGACCTGGACGACGACGCGAAGATGGGCTTCGGCATCGTCACCTCCGCCGACGTCATGCGACGCGGCGTCGACGAGGTCGCCGACCAGCTGCGCCAGCGCATCGGCGACCGGCCGCTGTACATCTCCATCGACATCGACGTGCTTGACCCGGCGCACGCGCCCGGCACCGGCACCCCCGAGGCCGGCGGCCTGACCTCCCGCGAGCTCCTGGAGATCGTCCGCGGCCTGTCCTCCTGCAACCTGGTCTCCGCCGACCTGGTCGAGGTCGCCCCCGCGTACGACCACGCGGAGATCACCTCCGTCGCCGCCTCCCACACCGCGTACGAGCTGACCACGATCATGTCCCGGCAGATCGCGGAAACCCGCGCCAAGTGAGTCACGACCACCACGACGAGCGGCCCCGGCTCACCCCGGGGCAGCTCGCGGCCGCGCTGAACCCCCCGGCCGGGCGCAACGGCGGCGACCTCGTCGTCGAGACCCTCCAGGGCCTCGGCGCGACCACCGTCTTCGGTCTGCCCGGCCAGCACGCGCTCGGCGTGTTCGACGCACTGCGCCGCTCGTCCCTGACGTACGTCGGGCTGCGCGTCGAGAACAACGCGGGCTTCGCCGCCGACGCGTACGGCCGGATCACCGGGGAGGTCGCACCGCTGCTGCTCTCCACCGGGCCCGGCGCCCTCACCTCGCTCGCCGCGCTCCAGGAGGCGGCCGCCGCCTCCGCCCCGGTACTGGCGATCTCCAGCCAGGTCCCGGTCGCGGGCCTGGGCGGCGGACGCCACGGCTACCTGCACGAACTGCGGGACCAGAAGGCGTCGTTCCGCGACGTCGTGAAGTCGGTGCACACCGTCCGGGCGGCCTCCCAGATCCCGTCGGCGATCGCCGCCGCCTGGGAGTCCGCGCTGACCGCCCCGCACGGACCGGTCTGGGTGGAGATCCCGCAGGACGTGCTCCTGGCCGGGACCTCCCTGCCCGTCGTCACGGCGATGGACGCCACCCCGCGCGAACCGCAGGCCCGCCCCGAACTGATCGCCGTGGCCGCCGACCTGCTGTCGCGCGCCGAGCGCCCGGCGATCATCGCGGGCGGCGGAGTCGTGCGGTCCGACGCGTCCGGCAAGCTGCTGGCGCTCGCCGAGCGGATCGACGCCCCCGTCGTCACCACCTTCGGCGGCAAGGGCGCCTTCCCGTGGGAGCACCCGCTCTCGCTCCAGTCCTGGCTGGAGGACCGTTACACGACGGACTTCCTGGAGTCCGCCGACGTCCTGCTGGTCGTCGGCTCGGGACTGGGCGAACTCTCCTCGAACTACCACACGTTCCGCCCGCGCGGCCGGATGATCCAGATCGAGGCGGACGCCGGGAAGCTGGAGTCCAACCACCCCGCGCTCGGCATCCACGCCGACGCCCGCGGGGCCCTGGCCGACCTCCTCGAAGCGGTCGGCCGCCGCACGGACCCGTCGGCACCGGAGCGGGTACGGGCGGTGCTCGACGCGGTGCGGGACAGGATCGCCGCCCAGGAACTCACCCTGGAACAGCGGCTCGTCGCCTCGGTCCGCGAGGCGCTGCCCGACACGTCCCCCAGCTTCTGGGACATGACGATCCTCGCCTACTGGGCCTGGTCCGCCTTCGACGCCCGCCACCCGAACACGATGCACTCGGCCCAGGGCGCGGGCGGGCTCGGCTACGGCTTCCCGGCCGCACTCGGCGCCGCGGTCGCCGACCGCACGAGGCCGGTCCTCGCCGTCTCCGGCGACGGCGGCGCGATGTACTCGATCGCGGAACTCGCCACGGCCCGCCAGTACGACCTCCCGGTGACCTGGCTGATCGTGGACGACGGCGGCTACGGCATCCTGCGCGAGTACATGACGGACGCCTTCGGCGCGACCGCGGCCGGGGCCACGGAGCTCACCCGCCCCGACTTCGTCGCCCTCGCCGAGTCGTTCGGCGTGCCTGCGGTTCGCACGACGCCCGAGGGGCTCACCGCCGACCTGGCGAAGGCCCTCGCGGAGCCCGGCCCGTCGGTGGTGGTGCTCCCGGCCCTGCTGAGGATGTTCGAGCCGACGCACCTGTGACGCCGTGACGTGTCCGGTGACGCCCCTGCGCGACGCCGTGGCGCCCCTGTGACGCAGTGACGTACCCGTGGAGGGCCCGTGTCCCGCCCGCGCACCCGTTCCCGGGGCGCGGGCGGGGCCGTTCCCGGGCTCACCTCACGGGCCCGCTTCCCGGGCTCACTTCACGGACAGGTGCTCCTTCGCGATGAGCGCCGCCTGCTCCTCGCGGCCGCGGTGGAAGTCCTCCCGCTCGTCGGGACGGAGGCTGGTGGGCACGGCCCTCGCCGGCGGCAGGAAGTCGGCCAGCGACCGGAAGACCGGGTCCGCCGCCGCTCCCCGGCCACGGATCCGGGCCTGCACCAGGTACTGGACGACCTCCCGCAGGGGCTCGCGCAGAACGGGTTCCGGCCGTGCGGCGGCCCTCTCCGCGGCCCCCTGCTGCCCCAGCGCATGGTGTTCGTTCTGCGCGAGCCGTTGCAGGGCCGCGACCGCCGCGAAGAGCCGGCCGCAGCGGTATGCCTCGGCGTGCCGGACCGGCTGGGCGCTCGTCAAGGTTCCCTCGATTCGATCAGGGCGACGGGTCGTACCCGGTGACCGATACCCGCGCGGCGGGCGACGAACCCCACAGCCCGCGGTGCGCAACTTTCCGGTCCGTCGTGAGTCGTTACTCACGGGTGCGCCGGGGGCGCACCGGTACCGATCCACTCATGGGGGACCAGCCGCATGAAAGAACAGCCCTGCATATCCCGTCGCGCCAGGGCCACGCTCTGCGTCGCGCTCGCCACGGGCGTGCTCGTGCCGGTGGCGCTCGGCGCGGCACCGGCCTCGGCCGCGACACCGGCCGTGAGCTGCACGTCCGGCAAGGCCGGGCTCGCCGCCAAGCTGTCGAAGGACATCACCGACGCCCTCAAGGGGCGGAAGTCGACCACGGCGGTGGCGCTCTACGACCGGAAGACCAAGACCGACTGCACCCTGCGGGCGACGACGAAGTACGACTCGGCCAGCGTCGTGAAGGCGACCGTGCTGGCGACGTTGCTCTGGGACAACAAGAAGCACAACCGCTACCTCACCCAGCGCGAGGCCGGCCTCGCCACCGCCATGATCACCAAGTCCGACAACAATGCGACCACCAGCCTGTGGAAGCAGCTCGGCGTGACCAAGATCAAGGCGTTCCTCAAGGCCGCCGGGATGAAGAACACCGTGCCCGGCTCCGGCGGCTACTGGGGACTCACCCAGATCACCGCCCAGGACGAGCTGCGGCTGCTGCACCTGCTGACCGTGAAGAACTCGGTGCTGAGCGACAACTCGCGGGCCTACGAGCTGGGGCTGATGAAGAAGGTCGTCTCCTCGCAGCGCTGGGGCACCCCCGCCGGGGCGCCGTCCGGGGCGACCGTCCAGGTCAAGAACGGCTGGCTGCCGCGCGCCACCCACGGCTGGCGGGTGCACAGCATCGGCGCCTTCACCGGCAAGGGGCACGACTACGCGATCACCGTCCTCACCCAGGACAACAAGACGATGAACGACGGCATCAACACCATCCAGGCCGTCGCCCGCGCCGTGCACAAGGACCTCAACCCGGCCGTCGCCGCGAGGACGACCACGACCGTCGCCCCGCCCGCGGCCCCGCAGGAAGCCGTGCCCGCGGTGCCGGAGGCCCCGGCGGTGCGCATGCTCACCGCGACGCCGCAGCCGTAGCGGCAACGGCGCGGCCCCGTGTCCGGTCCGAATACGGCCCGGATGCGGAACCGCACCGTCCGTGGAAGGGTCGTACGACGGTCCCAGGACCGTCGTACGACCCTTCTGCATCTCTGGCCCCGGGTTTGTAACAGCGGGATGAAATCCACAGCCCACCGCGTTGGTGCCTTCCGGTAGAGCAGGCCGAACGGGGAGGTACCGGTGACGGACGCAGCGGACACGGAGGGCGTGGCCCGGGCCCCGGGCTGGGCCCGGCGGCTGTGCGGCTACGCGTGGCGCTACCGGCTCAATGTGCTGCTGGCGCTCGGCTCGTCGCTCGCCGGCATGGCGGTGATGGCCCTCGTCCCGCTGATCACCAAGGTGATCATCGACGACGTCGTCGTCGACAGCACCCGCTCCCTCGCCCTCTGGACCGGCCTCCTCATCGCCTCCGCCGTGGTCGTGTACGTCCTCACGTACATCCGCCGCTACTACGGCGGCCGGCTCGCCCTCGACGTGCAGCACGACCTGCGCACCGAGATGTACGGAACGATCACCCGGCTCGACGGGAAACGGCAGGACGAGCTGTCCACCGGGCAGGTCGTCGGGCGCGCCACCAGCGACCTCCAGCTGATCCAGGGACTCCTGTTCATGCTCCCGATGACCATCGGGAACATCCTGCTCTTCCTCATATCCCTGGTCGTCATGGCGTGGCTCTCCCCGCTGCTGACCCTGGTGGCGATAGCCGTCGCCCCCGCCCTCTGGTACATAGCCCGCCGCTCCCGCAACCGGCTCTTCCCCGCCACCTGGTACGCCCAGGGGCAGGCCGCGGCCGTCGCCGGAGTGGTCGACGGGGCCGTCTCCGGGGTCCGGGTCGTCAAGGGGTTCGGGCAGGAGGAGCAGGAGACCGGCAAGCTGCGCGAGGTCGGCCGGAAGCTGTTCGCCGGACGCCTGCGGACGATCCGGCTGAATTCCCGCTACACCCCAGCCCTCCAGGCCGTCCCCGCGCTCGGCCAGGTCGCGATGCTGGCCCTCGGCGGCTGGCTCGCCACCCGGGGCGAGATCACCCTCGGCACGTTCGTCGCGTTCTCCACCTACCTCGCCCAGCTCGTCGGCCCGGTCCGGATGCTCGCCATGGTGCTCACCGTCGGACAGCAGGCCCGGGCCGGCGTCGAACGCGTCCTGGAGCTGATCGACACCGAGCCGACCATGAAGGACGGCACCAAGGAGCTCCCGGCCGACGCCCCCGCGAGCGTCGAATTCGACGACGTACGGTTCGGCTACGACCACGAGCGCCCCGTCCTCGACGGGTTCTCGCTGACCATCGAGCCCGGCGAGACCGTCGCCGTCGTCGGCGCGTCCGGCAGCGGGAAGTCCACCGTCTCGCTGCTGCTGCCCCGCTTCTACGACGTGACGCACGGCGCCGTCCTGGTCGGCGGTCACGACGTCCGCGAGCTGACCCAGTCCTCGCTGCGCGCCGCCATCGGCCTCGTACCGGAGGACAGCTTCCTGTTCTCCGACACCGTCCGCGCCAACATCGCCTACGGCTTCCCGGACGCCACTCAGGAACAGATCGAGGAGGCGGCCCGCGCCGCCCAGGCCGACCGGTTCATCGCGGAGCTCCCCGAGGGCTACGACACCAAGGTCGGCGAGCACGGGCTCACCCTCTCCGGCGGCCAGCGCCAGCGCGTCGCGCTCGCCCGCGCCATCCTCGCCGACCCCCGGCTGCTCCTCCTCGACGACGCCACCTCCGCCGTCGACGCCCGCGTCGAGCACGAGATCCACGAGGCGCTGCGCCAGGTGATGGCCGGGCGGACCACGCTGCTGATCGCCCACCGCCGCTCCACCCTGGGCCTCGCCGACCGGATCGCCGTCCTGGAACACGGCCGGCTCGCCGACATCGGCACGCACGAGGAGCTGGAGCGCCGCTCCGCGCTCTACCGGCGACTGCTCACCGACCCGGACGAGCTGGGCGGCACCTCGCCCGGACACCAGCCGCGGGCCGTCGAGGCCGCCCCCGAGGACGACCGCGCACTCCAGGAGGAGCTGGACGCCGAGTTCGACGCCGAGCGCGGCATCAGCCCCCGCCTGTGGGTCCGCAAGGAGGAGCCGCGCGACACCGACGCCGCCGGCATGCCCGCCACCCCCGAGCTGCTCGCCCAGGTCGAGGCGCTGCCGCCCGCCACGGACACGCCCGACATCGACGAGGCGCGGGCCGTGCGCCCCGAGGACTCCTACGGGCTGCGCAGGCTGCTGCGCGGCTTCGGGCTGCCGCTGCTGGTGAGCCTGCTGCTGGTCGCGGCCGACGCGGGCGCCGGGCTGCTGCTGCCGGTGCTGATCCGGCACGGCATCGACCAGGGCGTCTCGCAGCTCGCGCTCGGAGCGGTCTGGGCGGCGTCCGCGCTGGCCCTGGTGGTCGTCCTCGTGCAGTGGGCCGCTCAGATCGGCGAGACCCGGATGACCGGCCGCACCGGCGAGCGGGTGCTGTACTCGCTGCGGCTGAAGATCTTCGCGCAGCTCCAGCGGCTCGGCCTGGACTACTACGAGCGCGAGCTGACCGGCCGGATCATGACCCGGATGACGACGGACGTGGACGCGCTGTCCACGTTCCTGCAGACCGGCCTGGTCACGGCCTTCGTCTCCGTCGTCACCTTCTTCGGCATCATGGTCGCGCTGCTGGTCCTGGACGTGCAGCTGGCCCTCGTGGTCTTCGCGACGCTGCCGGTGCTGATCGTCGGCACGTTCTTCTTCCGCCGCAGGAGCGTCAAGGCGTACGAGCTGGCCCGGGAACGCATCAGTGTGGTCAACGCCGACCTCCAGGAGTCCGTCTCCGGTCTGCGGATCGTGCAGGCGTTCCGCCGCGAGCACGACGGCGCGGAGCGGTTCGCGGAGCGCAGCGACCACTACCGCGAGGCCCGGGTCCGCGGCCAGTGGCTGATCTCGGTCTACTTCCCGTTCGTGCAGCTGCTGTCCTCGGTGGCCGCCGCGGCCGTCCTGATCGTCGGCGCGGGCCGGGTCGACAACGGCACCCTCACCACCGGCGCGCTGGTCGCGTACCTGCTTTACATCGACCTGTTCTTCGCCCCCGTGCAGCAGCTGTCCCAGGTCTTCGACGGCTACCAGCAGGCCACCGTCTCGCTGGGCCGCATCCAGGAACTGCTGCGGGAGCCGACCTCCACCGACACCGCCGACGAACCGCTGGAGGTGCCGTCGCTGCGCGGCGAGATCGTCTTCGAGAACGTGTCCTTCGGATACGGGGGCGGCGACGGTGCCGAGGAGGCGCTCACCGGCGTCGACCTGCGGATACCGGCCGGGCAGACGGTCGCGTTCGTGGGCGAGACCGGCGCGGGCAAGTCCACCCTCGTCAAGCTCGTCGCCCGGTTCTACGACCCCACGGGCGGCCGGGTCACCGCGGACGGCACCGATCTGCGCCGCCTCGACCTCACCGGGTACCGGCACCGGCTCGGGGTGGTGCCGCAGGAGGCGTACCTCTTCGCGGGCACGGTCCGCGACGCCATCGCGTACGGGCGGCCCGAGGCCACCGACGCCGAGGTGGAGGCGGCGGCGCGGGCGGTCGGCGCCCACGACATGATCGCCACCCTGGACGGCGGCTACCTGCACGAGGTCGCCGAGCGGGGCCGCAACCTCTCGGCCGGCCAGCGCCAGCTGATCGCACTGGCCCGCGCCGAACTCGTCGACCCGGACGTCCTGCTGCTCGACGAGGCGACCGCCTCCCTGGACCTGGCCAGCGAGGCACTGGTCAACCAGGCGACCGACCGCCTCGCCGGCCGCCGCACCACCCTGGTCGTCGCCCACCGGCTGACCACGGCCGCCCGTGCCGACCGGGTCGTGGTGATGGACCACGGCCGGGTCGTCGAGGACGGCACGCACGACGAACTCCTCGCCGAGGACGGGCGCTACGCCGTGCTGTGGCGCACCTTCATCGGGGAGGACGAGCCCGCCGGGGTCTGAGGGAACGGGGCCGCCACCGGGACCGCCGGGGCCCGACCGCACGGGGCCGCCGCCGGGTGCTTCCGGCGGCGGCCCCGTGCGGTCCTGCGCGGTCCGGTACGGGAGCTCAGTCGCCGATGTCGGAGATCCGGCCGGTCGCCAGGTCCGACCGCACGGTCAGGTACGAGTACGTGGGGTGCTCGCCGCGGCTCCAGGTGAGCCGCACCGTCGACCAGGTGTGACCGGTGGCGCTGTCGCCCGGGGTGACCCGCAGGGCGAGCGGGACGTTCTGGGCGCGGAGCACCCCGTCCGCGTGGTTGCGCCGCTCCCAGGCGTCCAGCCGGGAGCGCAACTGCGGGGTCAGGTAGAACTTCCGCAGGGAGGCGGCGAGTTCACCGCCGCCCTCCGCCGAGACGGCGTCGATGTAGGCGCCGTAGAAGTGGGCGACCTGCTGGTACGCCGGGGTACCGATGCCCCCGTGCGCCGCCGCAGGCGCCTGCTGCGCCCGCTGCGCCTGCGGTGTCTGCGGGGCTTTTGACGCCTGCGGTGTCCGTGGGGCCGCCGCCACGGCCGGGACCGCGGTGACGGCGGTGAGCAGAGCGGCGGCGAGCAGCGTCCGGCCGAGGGCGCGCCGGCTCCGGGACCCCTGCGCGATGCGGAGTTGAAGCATGACAGTTCCTGCCTTTCGTATGGCTCTGTCCTGTTGGAGCCATGTTGTGGCGATTCGGTTGCCCAGGGGGGTGGCTCGCCGGATGCAACCTTCGGATGGACTCCTGCGTCGTACGCGTGTATGCGTGTGTACCGGGCCGAGGTGTAAATGTTCGATTGGCGATGGGGTTACTGGTGAGCAAAAGGGCCGTCAAGTCCGGGAAGGCCGAAATAGCCGGTTCATCCCTCGGGGGTGGGAGAGCCGGCGAGGTCACCGGCGGGGCCGAGGGCTTCGGGAGAGTGGCGCGTTCGATCGCCCTGCCGCTGGCGGTCGCCCTCGGCCTCGTCCTCGGCGGCCCCGCCGTCGGCAGCGCCGACGCCGTGTCGGCCTGCACCGGGCGCCTGGCGAAGACGGTCCCGTTCAAGACCGGCAAACTGCACGTCTACAAGAACCGTTCCTACGCCTGCGCGATGGCCGTCGCCAAGAAGCCGGGGCCGCGCCGCTCGATGTCCGTGACCATCCAGGCGCGCGGCGGCAGCCCCGTCACCGACCGGGGCAAGTACACCAAGCAGGCGGGCCCGGTGACGGTCCACGCGCTGAACAGGTGCGTCAGGGCCTCGGCCAGGATCTCGGGCGGATCGGCCTCCACCGGCTGGATCCTCTGCTGACGACGGAACGCCCCGCGGCCGATCGGCCCCGTCAGGGTCTGGCGGCGGGGGTGCCGCCCCGCTAGGTTCACGGCGAACGTTGTGAATCTTGGGGAGGGTGTATGCGCAAGGCGCTCAGAGGGTTCCTGTCGCTCGCGGTGCTCGTCGGCACGGTGGGCGCGACGGGCGCCTCGGCCGGGGCGGCCACCGCCGCGGAACCGGCCGGGCCGGTGAGCCGGGCCGTCGAGGACGGCACCGCCACCGACATCAAGGACCGCATCCTGGCCATTCCCGGGATGAGCCTCATAGAGGAGAAGCCCTACGCGGGCTACCGCTACTTCGTCCTCAACTACACCCAGCCGGTCGACCACCGGCGCCCGTGGAAGGGCACCTTCCAGCAGCGCATCACCCTGCTGCACAAGGACACGTCGCGCCCGACGGTCTTCTACACCAGCGGGTACAACGTCTCCACCAACCCCAGCCGCTCCGAGCCGACCCGGATCGTCGACGGCAACCAGGTCTCGCTGGAGTACCGGTTCTTCACCCCGTCCCGCCCGGCGCCCGCCGACTGGTCCAAGCTCGACATCTGGCAGGCCGCCAGCGACCAGCACCGGGTCTTCACCGCCCTGAAGCAGATCTACACCAAGAACTGGCTGACCACCGGCGGCTCCAAGGGCGGCATGACCGCCACGTACTTCGAGCGCTTCTACCCCCGGGACATGGACGGCGTCGTCGCGTACGTCGCGCCCAACGACGTGGTGGACAAGGAGGACTCGGCCTACGACCGGTTCTTCGAGAACGTCGGCACCAAGGAGTGCCGCGACCGGCTGAACGGGGTGCAGCGCGAGGCGCTGGTGCGCCGCGAGCCGCTGGAGAAGAAGTACGAGGAGTACGCCGCGGCGAACGGCTACACCTTCGACATCACCGGTTCGCTGGACCGGGCGTACGAGGCCGTCGTCATGGACTACGTCTGGGCGTTCTGGCAGTACAGCCTGCTGTCCGACTGCGACACGATCCCGGCCGACGCCGCCTCCGCGTCCGACCAGGAGATCTGGGACTCGATCGACTCGATCTCCGGCTTCTCCGCCTATGCGGACCAGGGCCTGGAGCGGTACACCCCGTACTACTACCAGGCGGGCACCCAGCTCGGTTCGCCCGACATCGAGCAGCCGTGGCTCGGCAACCTGAGCCGGTACGGGTACCAGCCGCCGCGCAACTTCGTGCCGCGGTCCATCCCGATGCGGTTCCAGCCGTCGGTGATGCGCGACGTCGACAAGTGGGTCAAGCGGCACGCCAACCAGATGCTGTACGTCTACGGGGAGAACGACCCGTGGGGTTCGGAGCGCTTCCGGCCCGGCGCGGGCTCCCGTGACAGCTACGTCATGACCGTGCCCGGCGGCAACCACGGCGCCAACGTGGCCGGGCTCGAAGAGGCGGACCGGGCCAAGGCCACCGCGGCCATCCTGCGCTGGGCGGGCGTCGCCCCGGCCGCCGTGCAGGACGACCCGGCGAAGGCGAAGCCGCTCGCGAAGTTCGACGCCCGGCTGGACAGGCAGGACGTGATGAACGAGCGGGAACTGCGCCCGTAGCAGTCCTCCCGTAGCAGTCCTCCCGCGACGGGCTCCCGCAACGGGCTCTCCCGTAACGGGTCTTCCCGTGACGGGCCCTCCTGCGATGGGTCCGGGCCGGGGCGTACGCGCGAAGTCGAGTGCGCGTACACCCCGGCCCGGCCCTGTTTCCGGCCCTGCTTCTAGCCCTGGTTCTGGCCGCGCCGGCGACGCGTGAACATGAGCAGGCCCGCGCCGAGCACGCCGAGGACGGCCGCGGCGGTCGCGTAGACGCCGACCTGCGCACCGGTGCTGGCGAGGAAGCCGCCCTCGTCCTTCGGCTCCGAGGTGGGCGCGGACGGGGTGGGCACCGGCGTCGGGGACTCCTCGGACCCGGACGGCTCCGGCGTCGGCGTGCCCGGCTGCGAGGCCGAGGGGGTCGGGGTGCCGGGCCCGGTCGGCGGCTGCGACGGCTGCTCGGGCTCGGACGGCTTCGGCGTCGGGGTGCCGGGCTCGGAGGGCCCGGGCTTGCAGGTGAAGGCCGGGGAGCCGTTCCACGGGTAGTTGTGGCTCTCGTTGCCCGTGCCGTGGGTCTTCATGTCCCCGCCGACGTACACCCGCCCGTTGGTGCTCGCGGTGAAGTCCGCGGAGGCCTTGGGGGCGAGGATCGAGCCCATGAAGTTCCCGCCGCCGCCGAGGGTGAGCGAGGTGGAGCCCTCGAAGTTGTACAGGATCCGCGAGGCGGCATCGCCGAAGCCGGCGGAGCTGTAGACGTCGACGCGGTCGTCGTTGAAGCCCACGGACATCGGCGATATCGACACCGCGTGGGAGCCCGTCACGTTGACCGCGACGGAGTCGCCGTCGGGGATGGACTTGAACACGAACGACGAGGCGCCGTCGAGTTCGGCGGCCGGGATCTCGAAGACCTGGATGTTGCCGTTGCCCGCGCCGGTGCTCTTGAAGGTGACCGTCTCGCCCTCACGCACGCTGGTGCCGGTGGCCTTCAGCTTCCCGAGGGAGGACGACTCGTCGCCGATGGTCCTGTCGAAGGACTGGTAGGGGCTGAGGGCGCGGTCGGCCCCCAGGCCGGACGAGCGCTTCCCGCCGTTCGTCTCCAGTTCGCCCTTCTCGTCGATCTCCTTCCCGACCTGGACGGCGCCGCCGTAGCCGGACTTCGACGTGACGCCGTGGCCGACGTCCACCTTCGTGCCCTTGGCGATCGTCAGGTCGCCGCCGACCGCGAGCATCACCTCGCCCCCGTCCGGCAGGATGCCGGATCCGGCCCCGGCCCGGCCGACGTTGAAGATGCCGCCCGAGGTCTTGGCGAACGTCGCGTCGCCCTTGACGACGAGCAGCCCCTCCGCCTCCGCGGACGCGCCGTCGACGGTGTAGTCGCCCCCGGCGAAGAGGGCCACGTTGCCGTCGATGAACTGCGGGCTGTTGCCGATGCCCGGAAGCTTCCCGGAGGACGGGCAGTACTTCGCCTCGCCGTCGGTGGCGGCGACGGGGGTCGCGAAGGCACTGCCGGCGCCGGTGCCGAGCAGTCCGAGGGAGAGGAGCACGGCGAGTGCGCTGCCGGTACGCCCGGCAGTTCTTCCGGTGACGTGCATGATCTTGGTCCTTGTCTTTCTTCGGGAGGGACGCGTCCGGGCACGACGAAGGAACTCGCCTGCGCGGTCGGAGAACGGGGAGGGGAGTGCGGGCAGGGGGACGGGGAGCGGGTTTCCCGTCCCCGTTCCTCACCGCCCCTGGAACAGGGCGTAATCGAGATACGGGACCGAATCGTCGTGCGGAGCCGGATTCCCGTAGGGGTACGAGTCCTTGTGCGGGTCCGGCTTTCCGTACGGATCCGGGTTTCCGTGTGGGCCCGTGTTCCGGTACGGATCTGGGTTCCCGTACGGATCTGGGTTCCCGTGCAGGTCCGGAGTCCCGTACCGAGGGGAGTTCCCGTATCGGCCCGAGTCTTCGTATCCGTGGGAATCCCGGCCGGCGGATTCGGTCTCCGCCCGCAGGGTTGCTCGGGTCAGTGGCCCGTAGACGCCCGGCTTCTCGGGAATGTTCCGGGCCTTCTGATAACGGCTCAGCGCGACTTCCACGGCCGTCGTGAAATTTCCGTCGGTGCTGCCCAGGTACAGGTAGAGCTGTTGCAGCCTCCGCTGGAGGTCCTCGACCTCACGGCCCGTGCTTCCCAGGGAGAGGTCCGGCCGGCCCGCCGTGCGGGTCTCATCCCGCGGGGGTGACGGGGTGTGAGCCGGCGGACCGGCCGGAGTGGAGGGGGCCGCGGGCGGCGTCGGGGACGACGTCGCGGGTGGCGGCGTTTCGGCCGTGGACCGAGTGACCCGGGTGTGGGCCGGTTTCTGGGCCGGACGTGCCGTACCGGTGGGCGCGGCGGTGGACGAGGAGGAGGGTGACGGCGTGGCGGAGTCCCGGGAGGAGAGGGTGGTGGAGACCGGGGCGCCGAAGTCGGAGTGCCGCGCGGTGAACGCCTCGCAGACCAGGGAGACCGATATCGCGGCGCCGATTCCCACCGTCACCGTGCCGATGAGCAGTGCGGGGGACTGCTTCCGCCTCCTCGTGGAACGCCGGGCGGATCTGCGGACGGCCGGAGCCGGCCGGGACGGGGACGACGGCGCGGATGGTATGGACGGTACGGACTGCGCGGGAATTCCCGGCAGGGGAGCGGTTTCCTCGAAGGATTCAAAGGATTCAAAGGATTCGAAGGGCTCGAAGAGTTCGATATCGGTCGGACGGGCGCCCTGACCGTCCCGACGGGAAGCGGACACCTTTCCGAAGACCCGTTCCTCCCTGGAGGGAACCCGGCCGGGTGCCGACCGCGGGGAGAATTCTTCTTCCGGCGTGCGCGACGTGAATTGCTGAAAGCCCACGTGCTCCGAGCTCCTTGTCCGGGCAGTTCGACAAAAGTTGATCAACGTGCGGGGGTTCGGGGTCGCCTCACGTGATCGAACGGCGAATGCGCGCAGGAGAAAAGAGGGTTGCGCGACACATCGAGAACTCCAGGTCGTGACGGAATTAAGGGTGTGGGGAGGGGGTTCCGTGACCTTCGCGCACAACGTGAGCAGGCGTCAACTTTGAGCAAAACGCATCAAGGTGGTCGTGATCGGACATGCCACCTTAATTGGAAATTAAAGCGTGACGCACCTCACATCGTGGAGGTGAGGTGCGGGCTCCGGACGGGGCGCCGGGCCACGCCCGGCGGACATGACGAAGGACGGTGCGCGGGACCGGGTGGTCCCGCGCGCCGTCCTTCGTTCCGCAACGCATGAGGGCGCCTCGGCGCCCGGGGGCTCAGTACTCCAGGCCGTACCCCACCGGGTACAGCACCCGCGTCGGATCGTCCGCGCGCTGCACCGGCACCGGCAGGGTGCCCCGCGGCTCGACGCGGCCCGCGATGACCCGGGCGGCGGCCCGGAGCTCGACGTCGGTCCAGGAGTACGTGGCCAGGTTCGCCACGAACCCGGTCCCGGCCAGCCGGGCGATGTCGTACGGGTTGCGGATCGCAACCGTGATCACCGGGACGCCGGTCGCGGCCAGGGTGCTCACCAGGGTGCGCTGCGAGCTGGTCGCCGAGACGTTGTACGTCGCCACGACCACGGCGTCCTTCCCCTGCGCCGCCGCCACCGCCTCGTCGATCTTCGCCTTGTTGGGTGCGGTACCGGTGGACAGGGCGGTCGCCGCGTACCCCAGCTCGCCGAAGGCGGTGGCCAGGGTGGTGGTCGGCGGTCCCGTGGTACCGGACGGGGAGGCCGGGTCGGCGCCGACCACCAGCAGGTTCTTGTGGGAGCGGCGGGAGAGCGGCAGCACCGCGCCCTCGTTGGCGAGCAGGGTGGTGGTGCGCTCGGCGATCCGGTCGGCGGCGGCGAGGTGCGCCCGGGTGCCGACGGTACGGTCCACTTCCCGGCGGCTGACGAACGGGTCGTCGAACAGCCCGAGCTTCGCCTTCAGCCGCAGGACGCGCAGGATCGATTCGTCGAGCCGGTCCTCGGTCAGTTCGCCGTTCTTCACGGCCGCCAGGACGGCGTTCCAGGCGACATCCAGGCTCGGCGGGTTGAGCAGCTGGTCGACACCCGCCTTCAGGGCGAGGACCGGCACGCGGTCGTCGCCGTACTTCGTCCGCACCCCCTCCATGCCGAGCGCGTCGGTCACCACGACGCCGTCGTAACCGAGCTCCTCGCGCAGGATGCCGGTGAGGATCGGGTGGGACAGCGTGGCCGGGTCCTCCGCCGGGTCCAGGGCCGGGACGACGATGTGCGCGGTCATGATCGAGTCGATGCCCGCGGCGATCGCGGCCCGGAACGGCGGCGCGTCCAGCTCCGCCCACTGCTCGCGGGTGTGGTTGATGACGGGCAGCCCGGTGTGGCTGTCGGTGCTGGTGTCGCCGTGGCCCGGGAAGTGCTTGGCCGTCGAGGCGATACCGCTGCTCTGGTACCCCTTCACCTGCGCGGCGACCATCGCGGCCACCGACTGCGGGTCGGAGCCGAAGGAGCGTACGCCGATGACCGGGTTGGCCGGGTTGACGTTGACGTCGGCGTCCGGGGCGTAGTTCTGGTTGATGCCCATCGCGGCCAGCTCGGCGCCCGCGATCTGCCCGGCCCGGCGGGTGTCGGAGCGCGAGCCGCCCGCGCCCAGCGCCATCGCGCCCGGCATCAGGGTGGCGGGCTCGCCGACCCGGCAGACGATGCCGTGCTCCTGGTCGGTGGAGACGAGCAGCGGCAGCGGGGTGGGGCCGGCGAGACCGGCGCGCTGGATGCCGTTGGAGAGGTCGGCGATCTGGTGCGGGTCGCGGGTGTTGTGCGCCCAGGCGAAGTAGATGATCCCGCCGACGTGGTACTTGGCGATCATCTCGGCGGCGGTGCGGACCCCGATCTCGGCCAGGTTGGCGTCGATGTCGGCCTGGTCGGGCTCGGTGGCGGAGTGCCCGTACACCCGCATCACGAAGAGCTGCCCGACCTTCTCCTCCAGGGTCATCCCGGAGATGATCCGCTTGAGCCGTGCGGTGGTGGCGGCTGAATTGTGGTGCCCGCCGCCTTGGCCGCTGCTCGCGGCCCGCGGGGCTGCGACGGCGCCGGGGGCGACGCCCGCGCCCGTGGCGACGGCTGCGACCGTCGCGGCGGTGGCGGTGAGGAGGGTGCGTCTGGAGGGGCGGTGGTGCACGTGAGCTCCTTCGGCCTTGCTCGGGGACGAGAGGGTGGTGAAAGAAACTTCCAAGGAGCACGGATATCCAGAAAATAACTTCCGGTCAAGGGTCCGGACCGTTTTGGCCCCGGCCCGTCGCCGCCGGACCGGGCCGGATCGGGGCAGACGGGACCGGGCGGGCCCGGCCCCTCCCGACGGATCGAGCGGGGGCGGGGGGCCGGTCCTTCCCGACGGATCGAGCGGGATCAGGCGGGCCCGGTCCTTCCCGCCGGGTCAAGCAGGATCAGGCGGGCCCGGCTCTTCCCGGTGGATCAAGAGAGGCCGGGCGGGGCCAGGCCCACCGAGACCCCGTGCCCCTGGAGTGCGGCCACCGCCGCCGTGATCGCGGGACGCCGGGCCGCCTCCGTGCGCCACAGCGCGTACAGCCTCCGCACCGGTACGGGATCGAGCGGCACCGCCACCACTCCCTCGGGCAGCGCGCCCCGCCCCAGTCTCGGGATCATCGCGACCCCGAGACCCGCGGCGAGCAGGGCCAGCTGGGTGTGGTTCTCCTCCGCCTGGTGCCGGATGTCCGGCTCGTAACCCGCCGTGCGCAGCGTCCGTACGAGCCAGTCGTGGCAGACGGTCCCCGGCGGCTGGCAGATCCACCGCTCCTTCGCCAGCTCCTCGCGCCGCACCCCGTCCCGCCCGGCGAGGCGATGCCCCTCGGGCACCAGCAGATCGCAGCGGTCGTCACCGATCACCGCCTGCGCCACGCCCTCCGGCGCGGGCAGCGGGGCGATGTCCCAGTCGTGCGCGACCGCCAGATCGATCACGCCCTTGGCCACCAGGTCGACCGAGAGGTGCGGGTCCACCTCGGTCAGCCGTACCTCCAGGGCCGGATGGTCCCGGTCCAGTTCCGCCAGCACACCGGGCAGCAGCCCGCGCGCGGCGGACGCGAACGCACCGATCGACAGCCGCCCGGTCGGCAGCCCCCTGCGCTCCTCCAGCGTCGTCTCGGCACGCTCCACGATCGCCAGCAACTGCTGGGCCGTCGCGGCCAGATGGAGCGCCTCCTCGGTCAGCGCGACACCGCGCCCGCGGCGTTCCAGGAGCGTCGTGCGGGTCTCCCGCTCCAGCTTGGTGATCTGCTGCGAGACCGCCGACGGGGTGTAGCCGAGCGCGGCGGCGGCAGCCGCGACGGAACCGTGTACGGAGACCGCGTGCAGGGCGCGCAGCCTGGCCAGATCGAGCACCGGAACCTCCCGGAGGCGGGGGTCGTCCTTGCGGAGCCCCTCGACGATTCGACACCGTCCGATCGGCGTCTCCTCGGCGATTCATCAGCAATGCTCAATTCCACCATGAAGAAATCCGTGCTGGTGCTACATGGTCGGTGCGGGTGATCCTCGGTGCATGCGTCCCCTCCACATCGCCCTGGCCGCCCTGGTGGCCGCCGTCTGGGGTGTCAATTTCGTCGTCATCGAGATCGGCCTCGGGCACTTCCCGCCACTGCTCTTCTCGGCCCTGCGCTTCCTGGCCGCCGCGCTTCCCGCGGTCTTCTTCGTCGGCCGGCCCAAGGTGGCCTGGAAGTGGATCGTGGGCGTCGGGCTGGCCCTCGGGGTGGCGAAGTTCGGGCTGCTGTTCATCGGCATGGACCGGGGGATGCCCGCCGGCCTGTCGTCCCTCGTGCTCCAGGTCCAGGCGGTCTTCACCGCGCTCTTCGCCGCCGTCGCACTCGGCGAGCGCCCGGGGAGGGTGCGGGTGCTGGGGATGGGGGTGGCCCTCGCGGGCATCGGGGTCGCCGCGGTCGACGAGGGGGCGAACGGACCCGTGCTCGCCTTCGTCCTGGTGATCGCGGCGGCGGCCTGCTGGGGCGTGTCCAACGTACTGACCCGCAAGGCGGCCCCGCCGGACCCGCTCAACTTCATGGTCTGGGTCTCGACCGTGCCCGTGCTCCCGCTGCTCGGCCTCTCCCTCCTCTTCGAGGGCTGGGACCGCGACGCGGAGGCGCTGGCCGCACTCGACTGGAGCGGCGTCGGCATCATCGTCTACGTCGCCTGGATCACGACCGTGTTCGGCTTCGGGGCCTGGGGCTACCTGCTGAGCCGGCACCCGGCGTCGTCGGTGGCCCCGTTCACCCTGCTCGTCCCGGTCTTCGGGATGTCCTCGGCCGCACTGCTGCTGGGGGAGTCGGTGAGCCCGCTGCGGTGGTGCGCGGCGGCACTGCTGGTGGGTGGGGTGGCCCTGACGTCCCTGGCCGGAACGCGCAGGCCGCGCTCCGTACCGGTACCGGAGACCACCCCCGAAGCGGGCACGGACACCCCTCAGCCGGTCACGTCGACCGGCCGGTAGCACGGGCTCACTGCTCCCCGACCGGCGGCTGCCGGGCCAGAAACTCCTCGAACGCCGCCGCCTGCTTAGGGCTCATGTACCCCTGGCGCACATGCATGGCCCTGTCCTCCAGCCACGCCACCTCATCGGCACCCAACTGCACGGCCACGATTGCCCCACCCCGGGCAAAACTCACCCGCCGCCCGTCGGCACGCACGTACCGGGTGTAGGGCCCGTACTCCTCCGGCTCGGCCAGCGGCTCGACCCGAAGCCGCCCGACGTCCCGCACGCCCCCGTCCGCCCCCTCTTCCTCTCCCTCCCCTTCGCTCTGGGCCTCCGGCCCGGGAGAGGGAAAGGGGACACGGACCCAATGCTCCAACTCGGCGATCTTCCCCGCCGGAAGCAACACACTCACCGGCACACCCTGCTCGGTGAGCACGACGCGTTCCCCGGTGGACTCGACCAGCGAGACGAGACGCTCGTAGTCGATGGGGTCCGAGGCGTACCGGCGCTCGACAACGATCTTCACAACGTCTTCCATGACCCCGGACGCTACGGGGAGACACTGACAGAGCAGACAACTCCCGCCCCGCGGCTCGCCCTTGTCAGTATCAGTCGAAAGCGCGCACCAGGAGCCGAACCGTGCCGGCTATTCCCCGTCCGATCAGCCTGAACAGTCCTGTTTCCAGCGCCAGTTCACCGGCATCGACAGCCGTCTCCGCACGGTCCGCGCCGTGCCGACAATGAGGACAGGACCGAGGCCACCGGCGCTTTTGTCCCCCACACTTCCTGCAGTTCGTCATACCGGCCATTCTCCCTTCCTCGCCAGCACCATTGCTGCCGCTCCCCGCAGAGCGGACCACCCCCGCACGCGCGGGGACCACAGGAGGGTGCTGTTCCGGAGATCCACCACACCGGGACCACCCCCGCACGCGCGGGGACCACATGCTGCTGTCCTACGACTACTGGTGCAAGGAGGGACCACCCCCGCACGCGCGGGGACCACCCGAGCGTGTACGAGCTGAACGGCGAGTAGCAGGGACCACCCCCGCACGCGCGGGGACCACTAGACCGCGTTCTTCCCGATCAGCGCGGATCCGGGACCACCCCCGCACGCGCGGGGACCACGGGGCCAACCGACCCTGATCAGGAGGAAGAGTGGGACCACCCCCGCACGCGCGGGGACCACTCACCGACGCCCGGTTCCCGCGGCTACCGACCAGGACCACCCCCGCACGCGCGGGGACCACCGGACGGGGGCGAGGGCGGCGGTCGTCGTGTCGGGACCACCCCCGCACGCGCGGGGACCACACCGGCGTGCCGGGGCTCTCGCGGACGAAGCAGGGACCACCCCCGCACGCGCGGGGACCACCGCACCGCCGTCCGCGAGAGCACCCGGGCCATGGGACCACCCCCGCACGCGCGGGGACCACGCCGCGCCGGTCACCTGACCGCCGGTCGCGAAGGGACCACCCCCGCACGCGCGGGGACCACAACCCGATCGTGTGATCAAGGCGTACAAGATCGGGACCACCCCCGCACGCGCGGGGACCACCTCGCCCTCCCCATCACCACCGTCATCTACTGGGGACCACCCCCGCACGCGCGGGGACCACGCCCACACCGCATGAGCATGCCCGTTCACCGGGGGACCACCCCCGCACGCGCGGGGACCACCCGTCGTCGTCGCGGGCGAACGCGGGATCGGTGGGACCACCCCCGCACGCGCGGGGACCACAGTTCGTGACCTGCTGCTTTATCGCGGCAGGGTGCGATTTTTACTTACTTCCAAAGATTCCGACATGGTGCCTAAAAGGGGCATTCTGTTCAAGTGTTAGGTGGAGACGCGTGTGGAGCGATTATCTCAGTCCGAACCGCTCGGCCGGGTGAAATCGACCTGCGCATGAAGGTGTTCGAGGAGCTGGGGCAGTTGGCCGTGCGCGGGATGGAGGTCCAGGCCCTTGGCGTGAGAGTGGTCGACGCGCTCTGCTGGTCCTGGACGGATGGCGCGTCCATATCCATGCTCAGGGCGAAAGCGACATGGGGTCAGGAGTGGTGGGCGTCGGTTGGTTGAGGGTTGAAGTCGCGGACCTCGGCGTGGGATCAGCATGTGCAAGAACCGCTTGCGCGACGGCCGACATGCAGAACCGCTCGATGGTCTTGAGGGCCGGGATGTGCAAGATAGAGGGCATCCCTGCGTGCGAGGCTTCTGCTTTGTCTCGTTTCCTGCTCGGCTTCGGCCAGAACAGGGGCGGTTTCGTTTGCCCGCATAGGATGCGCCCCATGATTCGTGCAGCGGTGTTCGATGTCGGTGAGTGTCTGGTGGACGAGACTCGCGAGTACGGCACCTGGGCCGATTGGCTCGGTGTGCCGCGGCACACGTTCGCCGCCATGTTCGGCGCTGTCATCGCCCAAGGGCGGGACTATCGGGAGACGTTCCAGGAGTTCCGTCCGGGCTTCGACCTCTACGAGGAGCGCGAGAAGCGTGCGCGGGCCGGGCGGGCGGAGCACTTCGACGAGACCGACCTGTACCCCGATGTCCGCCCGGCCCTCGCACAGCTTCGAGCCGCTGGGCTGTGGCTCGGCATTGCGGGGAACCAGACCGTCCGCGCCGGGGGAATCCTGCGGGAGTTGTTCACCGACGACGTCGACCTGATCGGTACCTCGGACGACTGGGGCGCCAGCAAGCCCGACCCCGAATTCTTCGTACGGGTGGCCGAAGCCGTCCCGTACGAGCCCGGAGAGATCCTGTACGTCGGCGACCGCGTCGACAACGACCTGCGCCCCGCCGTCGCCGCCGGAATGCATACCGCGCTGATCCATCGCGGGCCATGGGGCACGATCCAGTGGCACACGGCCGAGGCTCGTGAGCTGCCGACGTTCCGCATCGAGTCACTGAGTGAACTGGCCGGGTTTATCGCGAAGTTCAACGAGCGAGCGCACTGACCGTCGTCGACCACCCGTACAGTCGATCGTCCAGGTCCCGCACGCACTGCTCGTGCTGGTGCGGGGCCAGGGACCGGCGTACCTCCCGGACACGGTCCATGCCCATCGCGTACCAGGTGATCTCCAGCTGATCGAGGGCCAGGCGCGCGTACTCGCATGCTTGATCAGGGTTTCCTGCCGCCGCTTCGACTGCGGCGAGATCGCCGTAGACGACGGTGCGTTGCTTGTCCTCGGTGGCCGGCAGCTCTTCGATGACCCCGAGCAGTGTTGTCCGGGCCTGGGGCAGATGGCCTGCCTTCAACTGGATGTTTCCCTTGAACGCTGCGAGCCGCACAGCGGTGAACCAGTCCAACCACTGGGGTGTCGCGTGCTCAGAACCTGCGGCGAGGGTGTCTTCGGCGTGTCCGATCAGGTGCAGGGCGGTTCGGGTGTTGCCGCACCTGGTCTCGCATTCGGCCTCCACCGCGTCCAGCCACGCCAGCAGGTCGGCCGAGGCGTGGCCTCGGCGGGCGTATGTGCGGGCGGCCACCATGCGTTCCGCAGCTGCTTCCCTCTCTCCCTCCCATGCCGGAATGAACGCGGAGTGGGCGAGGATCGCGCTTCCGAGCAGCGGATCATCCGCCTGTCCGGCAGCCTGGAGTGCGAGCAGGAGTGTCTTTCCTGCTCGGTCCCCTTCGCGAAGGTCGAAGAACTCGATGCGTCCGGCCAGAAGGTACGACTCGGCGAGTGCCGCAGCGACAGCACGGCGGGTCTGCCCGGCTGTTTCGGTCAGCAGTGTGCATCCGAGAGTGGCGTGAGCAACGGCTGCAGGGTGCAGGGTGGCGGGCGCGACGGACCAGTACAGGCGTCGATGCGAACGAGTCACCGACTCGAAGTCCGCTGCTACGGAAGCTGGTTGAACGACAGTTGCGGACTGCATCGGCACGGTGGCCAGCCCGGCAGCGGCCACGGACGCACCGGCCAGGGAACGCCGTACAGGGTCTGGCCGGTCCCGGCCGACCGGAGGCGTGAACCCGAGCGATTCCATGTCCTGCCCGAGCAACTCGGTGAGAGCCTGCTGGAGGTCCGGATGAGGCCACGGCGGGTTCTCGGACTCCCAGCGCCGGACCTGTCGGACGCCGACGCCGAGGGCGGTGGCCAGCTCCTGTTGGGAGCGGTAGCCCGCGGCGTGGCGAGCTGATCGGAGACGGATGTTGCTTGCGGGCTGCGACATGCGGAACCTCCATGACGGTCTCTCACATCAGTGTCATGCCAGGCCCTTCCAGATGCCAGCTATCACCCTTACGACGGCATGAAAGCCCTCTTCTGTGTCGGGAAAAGACCTCTGAAAGTCCTCGCTGAGGATCCTGGTGAGGGCCAGTCTTGGTGTACTGCCAGCACGGGGCCCCAAGGAGTCACAGCGATGAACCCACCTGATGTCCGTACTGCAAGAGCTTGCCGCCTCGAAAAGGTCGGCCGCACCTGGGATGCGATCCGGGTTCCCCGCAGTGTCGGGCTCGACGCACTCGCCGTTCTCGGCAGCCGGTCCGGAGCCGTCCTCGAAGACCCTCTGTCGGCCGCGTTGTATTGGTTTGTCCCGCTGGGGAAGGCTGCCGGGTGGGACGTGGCCGGCACTCGTGTACTTGGCGATGGCGCCCAATTGGTCATCCCGCCGGACAGGCGCACCCAGGGGCCTGGCCCCTGCTGGCGCGTCTGTCCGACTACCGAGGTGTGGACGACGGAGCCCGCAGCCCTGCAAGCCGCGCTCGAAGATGCGGCTTGTCCTCGCTCGGGAACGGTGTGATGGCCATCTCCGTACCGGACCGGACACCGGCGGGTGAGGTCGGCGATACCGAGTACCGCACTCTGTTGGGCCACACCTGTGCGTGCGCTGCCTGCCGACGCGCGCCGTGTTCGGTTGCGACCCGGCTCACCCGGGCGTGGCGGGAGGCCCGCCGATGAGGTGCGATCGCTGCCAACAACCCATGGCGCCGGGGGAGTCGAGGACGTACGACATGCCCGGTGCGACTGGTCCCGGCGCCACGGTCCGCGTTCATGACCGGCCGTGCTCGCTGCCCGCCTTGGCGAGGCCGGCACCGTACCCACGCGATTGGAAGCCCTGACGACGATGACGGCCAAGGTGTACGAGGTCGGCCAGCGGGGCGCTCGGAGCAGTCACCGGAGACGGGCCGACCCCACACGTGCAGGGATCACAGGGCTATCAGGACCACCTCGTACGGCCCTACGGGGCCACCCCCGCACGCGCGGGGACCACCCGTCCCGCCCAACCCCCGGTCGGACGCGTGCTGGACCCAGGGACCACCCCCGCACGCGCGGGGACCACCCGCTCTTCGTGGGAGCCCAGGCGGAGCGGAAGGGACCACCCCCGCACGCGCGGGGACCACTCGATCGCCAGCGGGGCCGTGGGCAGTTGAGGGGGACCACCCCCGCACGCGCGGGGACCACGTCGTCGGCGCGCTGATCGTCGGCGGCGTGATGGGACTACCCCCGCACGCGCGGGGACCACCTCGGAGGTGAAAGCGGCGACCTTTTCACCAAGGGACCACCCCCGCACGCGCGGGGACCACCCGCCCGGGATGCGCGCGGAGTACAAGGTCTGGGGACCACCCCCGCACGCGCGGGGACCACTGTTCGAGCTGAGCGGGGCGATGCGAGGAAGCGGGACCACCCCCGCACGCGCGGGGACCACGCGATCTCGACGGCCCCTTGCGGCACGTCACCGGGACCACCCCCGCACGCGCGGGGACCACGGCGACATCGAGGGCGCCGGGGACGTGGCGGTGGGACCACCCCCGCACGCGCGGGGACCACTCGTCGTCCAGGGCCTCGGCCGACCCGTCGCTGGGACCACCCCCGCACGCGCGGGGACCACGAGAAGAACCGCAAGGCAGCTGCTCGTGAGTTGGGACCACCCCCGCACGCGCGGGGACCACACGCCCGCAACGACGATCGGGTCCGCCGCCTGGGGACCACCCCCGCACGCGCGGGGACCACGCCCGGCTGGCCGTGGATGAGCCCTGGGACATGGGACCACCCCCGCACGCGCGGGGACCACAGTTCGTGACCTGCGGCTTCATAGCGGCAGGGAGTGATTTTTACTTACTTTCAAAAATTCCGGCATAGTGCCTAAAAGGTAGATTCTTTTTGGGTGGTAGGTAGAGGTCTGTGTGGAGCGATTATCTCAGGTCGCCTTCACCGCAACAGCCGCTCCTCATGGCCGAACTCACTCCGCAAGCTGAAGGTTTGGACCTTCTCCGCAGCAGGGCGGAATGTCCCAACCTCGTGGGGAGCACCACTGCGAAGCCACCCGGTTCCACACCGAGCGCGGAGCACCTCCGCACGCGCGGGGACTACGAACGACCCCTCCTTGCCCTGATCGTCAACCAGGGGCCACCCCCGCAAGCGCGGGGAACCTCATCCCTCACAAGCGGCCCCGGTCTTCCCCCTTCGGAGGCCGGGTCGCCGCGTTGTCGGATCAGGGGCGCCAGAACTCCTCGGTGGGCCGCCACGGCTCCGGAGCAGATGGCAGCGCACTGGACGGCGGGAGGCGAACACGCTCCGCCGCGTTCCGGGGGCCAGTCTCCTCCAGGGCCGCGGCACGGTCTTCGGCTACGCCGGAAGGAACCCACTGGTGCCCGTCCCACTCCAGCATCCCGCGCGGCGCAGCCGGGTCGACGTGACCACCTCGCGCGGGGCCCTCACCGAGAGGAACTGCCCTGCGTGCACCGCGCGCGGGTCGGTGGGCATCCCGGTGTGCGGCCCACTCGTCCAACGGATCGTCATTCACGGGGCTCCCCTTCCCTGCTCGTGATCGTCCAGTCTGCGCAGTCCCGGGCAAAAAATTCTCGCCCGGTCACAAGGTGAGGGTCCAGCCCCCACGGGACAGAGTCGTCGTCCCGTCCGGTGCGATGGCCACCCGTGCTCCGTAGACGGGCAGTTCACCGTTCTCGATCCAGTGCCAGCGGATCTGGTCCAGGAGGTCGTACAGGCGGCGCGGGCCACCCTGGTGAACGGTCGCCGTGCGGGTATCCGGCGTGGTCTCGGCGCGCGCCCAGGAGCCGTCCGTGTGCAGCATCCACGACGTCCGGGTGCCGTTGTCGTCGATACCGGTCCGATGCTCGATGCCGGGGGCGTGCAGGGTGAGGGCCGACCACACCTCCCAGGCCTGCATGACGTCGAGCACCGGGAACGGCGAGACATCGACGTCCTCGCCCTCCTGGGCACGGATCTTCTGGAACAGGGCGTCGAGTCGAGGCGGGTAGTCGGCACCGGACCGGGTCTGCATGAACGCCGCCCGGTCCCACTCGATCCGGCCGGTGGCCCCGCCGTCGTCGGTCTTGTCGGCGGTCAGGATCAGCCCGGTTCCCGCGATGGTCGTCACCAGGCGTCCCTCCGGCCGAAGCGCGGACAGCCAGGATGTGGGGATGCGGGGCACGGACACCATGGAGACGATCCGGTCGTACTCGTCGGGCAGTTCCTCCGTCGCGTCCTGGGCGACCACCATCGGGCGGCGCCCGATGGAGGCGAGGCGGTCGGCGGCCGCCTCGGTCAGGTAGCGGTCGACGTCCACGGTGGTCACGGCGCTGTCCCCGAGCCGTGCGCACGCCAGCGCGGAGCTGTAGCCGGTGCCGGTTCCGACATCGAGGAGGCGGTGTCCTTCGCTCAGTTCCCCGAGCGTGAGCATGCTGACCACGAGGCTCGGCAGTGTGCTGGACGAGGTGGGTGCCCCGGTCACCGGCCGGGGACCGGCCCGGTCGGCGTGGTGCGGGCCGACCTGGGTAACGAGGGTCTGGTCCGTGTACGCGGCCCTCGTCCACGTTTCCTCGTCCGCGGGCCCATCGGTCCGCGTCCATCCCTCGGGGCCCGCGGTGAACCAGGCCGGCACACACAGATGCCGGGGCGTGTCCGCGACCGGCTGGTACCAGGGGGAGGACGGGCGCACCGCCGTGCGGGCCAGTGCGGCAGCCTGCGGTTTCCAGTCCATCAGGTGCTTACTCCTTGCAGTTCGTCGGCGATTGCTGCGGCGATCGGAAGGCCGGTCGCCCCTTGGATCCAGTCCCACTGCCCGCACGGATTCACCTCCAGGAACCACCATCGGCCACCGGGGTCGACGATGAAGTCGGCGGCCCCATAGGAGAGATGCAGCCGGTCCATCAGGAGGCGCATCCCTGCGGCGATGTCCTCGGGAACGTCCGTCGTGCTGTAGGTCAGCGAACCGTAGTCGGACCGCCAGTCCACGTGCGCGGCCTCGCTTCCCGCGTGGACTTCGGCGGCGAACATCCGCTCCCCGACGACCGTCAGCCGGACCTCGTGGCTCTTGCCGATCCAGGCCTGGAACAGGTGGGCGGTGGTCTCGATGCCGCGCAGGTCGGCGAGGTCCTCCGTGGTGAGGAGCCGGGTGTAGACGGTCTTCAGCCGGCCGTCCTCGATCAGCACCGGCGACGGCACGGGCTTGCAGATCAGCGGGCCGTGAACGGCTGCCGCGAAGTCGCGGACCGCCTGCGGGCGGTTCGTGATCAGCGTGGGCGGGATCCGCAGCCCGGACGCCCGGGCCGCTTCGAGCTGCACCGGCTTGTACTCGGCGCGGGCCATGAACGTCGGGTGGTTGACCCACCGGCACTCCAGGGCGGACAGCACACCGCCGAGCCCGGCACGGGCCTGAGACGCGGCGAACCGCTCCTCGGGCCCGGTCATACCGTCGGGGAACTGGAACGCCCCGGGGGCGCGGTAGTACACCGCGCCGACCCGGGACAGGTCCACCGTTCGTCGAGCGGTGACCAGTTCGCCCGCCCACCCGTGCTCTCGGGCGATCCGGGCCGTCATCCCCAAGTGCTGGGGGAAGTCCGCGGTGTCCATGCGGAACACCTCGACTTCACGGCCGGTCAACTCGGCCACGACGCGATCAGTCGGCCAGTCGTCGTCGGTCGCGATCACCAGGACGGGCAGAGACATGAGTCAGTCCTTCGGCCCTTCATCCAGCTGCGGCGGGTTGGTCATCGACCCGTCCGGCACCGTCGGCGAGTGCGTGTTGGCCATGCACGTCAGCAGGCCCCCGTCGTGGGAGATGCTGACCTGGCGGTCCCGGTCGTAGAACGCGTCCGGAACGGCAACGGCACCGGTCGAGTCCGGGACACGGGCGAATCGCAGCGCCCAGGGCCGTGTCTCCGGCTCGGACGGGCGCTCCGTGCTGAACGGCAGCCGACCGCAGGAGAGCGGGAACGCTTCCCGCGCCCGGTCCGAGGTGGCAGTCATGATTCTCCTTCTTGTTGGTGGTCGGACTCTGAACAACCCGGTCCGGGGCGGGATCCTTATGGGAAGACCGACGACCGGAGCCCTGCCCCGGACCGGGGGTTGTACCTGCCTGACGGCCAGGCCGGAAAGCATCCGAGCCGCCCGGCAGAGATCTGCGTGTTCCTCATGGCCTCTCCCGGAGGCACTGGTTCTCGACCAGGCGCTCCAGGAACGCATCGAGCGTCCAGGCCAGTTGCCGCAGGTGCCCGACAGCTTCGGAGTGGTCCTCGCCCAGCGCCGTCGACCGGGCGTCCTGTGCGCGCTTCACGAGGTCAGCGACCTCCGGATCCTGTTGGTCGACCTGCGAGGTGACCGCGAGTTGCACCATGCGCCGCAGGTGGCCGCGCAGCCGCGTCGCGAGGACTTCGGCCTCGTCCTCGCTGGGCACGTAGTTGTCGAGCACGGCCGCGACGTCGTCGAGGAGGTCACCGTCCACGCACGGCTGCCACCGCTGGACCTTGCCGAGCATCCAGTTGAGCCGGGCGGGGTCGAAGGGCTGGTCCGCCCTCCTCACGGGATGGTCCCAGCGCGGGGCAGCGGGCGACATGGTCACCGGCCCGGCCCCGAGAACACCCGGACGCCACGCATGCAGAAGAACCTGCATGCGCGCTTCAGCGTTCGCTCTCGCTCGCACGGCGCACCAGAGAGGCAGGCCGCACACGCCAACGTGTGGTCCAGCAACGTCAGGTACGTCGACTCGGCGGCCTCCTCTGTCGGCCTATCCACGGCCGTCCTCCTTCGCCTCCACCACCAGGCGCTGCCTGACGCTTCGCCGGTGGCTGCCGTAGGCGACGAGCAGCGCGACAGCATTCGGGCTGCACAGGGCTCCGGGGCCGTCCATCGGCGCGCACCAGTAGGACCTGGACAGTTCCGGCTCGGTCCGCTGCGGGTTCGGGACGCCGAGGAAGCAGCCAGGGCCGAGACACTCGGCGCCCGGTACCGAGCCGGCCCATTGCGGCAGCCGCGACATGCTCGCCGGAACGAGTACGTAGTACCGCTGGGAGGACGTGTCGATGAACACCGGACCGCCCCGGAGCACTTCCTTCAGGTAGGCGTCGATGCGCTCGGGGTCCTCGGCGTCGGCGGCAGCCTGCACGATGTCGGCCCGGATACGGACCGCGGTGAACACCGCACCGCATCGCAGGAGCGTGATGCCCTCCGCCGCCCACTGAGCGCGGGCCTCTCGCATGTCCGGGGCCGCGCTGAGCAGCCAGTGGGTGGCCGCCAACCGCCGGTCCGCACTGGAGTGCACGAATGCTCTGGGATTCAGCTCGGCCGGAGTCCGTACGTCTGCACCGTCAAGGCGGGCAATTTTCAACGCGCTGGGATCGGCTGGGAGTGACAGACGTGTCTTGTGCGAGACGAGCGGCGGCGCCGCGTCGGATTCCATCGTGTTGGGTCCTTCGGCCAGGGAGAGGGAGCACCAAGTCGCTGTGCTGTCAGGGCTGACACCCACGCGTCGACCATGGATTTGGCGAGGAAGAGGCCCCGGCCGCGAACGACACGGCGAGGCTCCGAGAAGAGATAACCGCACCGCTGCACAGCGCTGACAGGTAATTGCGGCTGTTGGCTCAGCGCGTCCGACCGGAAATTTTTACCTCCGCGCCATCGCTGGACGTTCTACCGTGGATGCATGACGGGGAATCCGCACCTTGCGGCTCGCATGGAACGTGCTGGGTTGAAGCAGGACGAGTTAGCGGACCGCCTGAACCAGCGGATCGAAGACCTGACTGGGCAGGTAGGGAAGTTGACCGACCGCCACGTTCGGAATTGGCTAACCGGAAAAACCCGATGGCCGCATGCGAGACAGCGCGTCGTACTCGAAGAAGAATTTGGAGTCACCGCGGAGGAGCTGGGCTTCATCCCTCCCCCCGGGCAAACGCCAGCACCTGCGGAGGACCCTTTGCGGCGACGCGCCTTCACCACTGCTACCGCTTCCCTGGCAGCGGCTGCCCTGCTGCCGGCCGCACCGTCAAACGGCTCCCGCCGGGTGGGCATGACCGACGCCGACCGCCTTGAGCGCAACTTCGTGGAACTCGTGCAGGCTGACAACGAGTCGGGCATAAACGTGACGCTTGAGACTCGCGCTCTGGCCCATGCTCAGCACGCACTCGATCTGCAAGCCGTCGGCCACGCAGCCACCCGCGTACGTCAGCGGCTGTACTACCTCGCTGCCGCGTTCACCGGAACCGCCCTCTGGGCGGCTGTTGACTCACGGGAACCCCAACGTGCGAGCGGCCATCTGAATCAGGCGATGAAGATGGCTGGGATGGCCGGGAGCAGCGAGATGCAGATGCGCTTGTGGGGCCACGCCGCGCTTCTGTCCTTCCAGCAACGCCACCTGCCCGACGCCCTGGCCGCGGCCGAGGCCGGGACCAGGCAGTACATCTGCCGACAGGACCCCCTTTTCCACTCTCTCGCCAGTGCCCGCCTGGCAGGCATCCAATCCGCGATCGGCAACCCCACGCTTGCCCTGCGCAGCCTGGAGAATGCCGAGAAGGCTTACGAGCGAGCAGACCAGGACAAGGTACGTGCTCCCTGGATGGCGTTCTTCGACCGAGCAGAACTGGACGGCCTGTCCGCCCTGACCCTCGGACGGCTGGGCATGCACGCAGAGAGTGAGGCCCGCCTGCACCGCACGCTGGCGCGGCTACGCCCGGAGTACCGCCGAAACCGCACCTACTACGGGCTGAACCTCGCTCTCAGCCAGCTGGCTCAGGGCGAGCTCGAACAGGCTTACGCGACAGTGCTTCCCTATCTGCCT
This sequence comes from Streptomyces sp. NPDC006435, assembly GCF_040612315.1. Classification (NCBI taxonomy): domain Bacteria; kingdom Bacillati; phylum Actinomycetota; class Actinomycetes; order Kitasatosporales; family Streptomycetaceae; genus Streptomyces; species Streptomyces sp. NPDC006435. Next base: position 34,862 of record NZ_JBEXPY010000020.1, on the reverse strand, counting down.
GCACGGGGCAAGCAGATCACTGGGCGGACAGGCGACCTTCTGCAACAGTTTGGCCGAGGGCTGACCCGCACAGCCCCCAAGTCCCGCATCGCGGTCGAATGGGTCGACCGTTGTGCCGAAGGAGGAACACGCCCGTGACAGTCGACGTCGTTCACTACACAGCCAAGGACCTGCCCAACATCCGGCAGCACATCCTTGATGCTCACGTGGAAGTGCGCCAACGCGACTTCGGGCTCACAGGCCCCTTCTACGATGTGGACCGTTTCGACGAGCGGCTGGCCGCATACGCGTCCCGGCCCGGCTGGACGGCAGTGCTGGGGTATGAAGACGACGACGTCGTCGGATTCTGCTTCGGTACGACGCTGGCGCCGGACACCAAGTGGTGGAACAGCATGCTCTCACCCCTGCCTGCCACCTTGACGGCCGAAACCGGGAAGCGCACCGTCGCACTGAACGAAATCGTGGTGCGTAAGGCATGGCGAGGCCGGGGTATCGCGTGGCAACTGCATGAGGCATGGCTGTCTCCCCGGACTGAGGAGCGCGTGACACTGCTCGTCAATCCCCTCAATGGAGATGGCGCTGTCCAAGCCGTCTATGAGGCTTGGGGCTACCGAAAGCTGGGCGACCAGCAGCCGTTTGCCGACTCGCCCGTGTTCTCGGTCATGCTGCGCTCGGTCACTCCGGTTGAGGAATAGAAGTTACGTGTCCTCACGGGCGACACACGACGGATCTGCCCAGCAGGGCGGCCCACGTCTCGGTTTACGACCCGCACCGTGGCAAAACCGGGTGATGAACCGATCAGACTGGCGGGCGCCTTCGCAGAGGCCAAGCAGGGGCGCTGGGCAACACCCACATGAAAGAGAGTCGGCCGGTGACGGGACCGTCCACCGACTGTACGAGTCGTGGGGATACCGCGATCTCGGGCAGAGCCGGCCGTCACCGGCGTCGCCAGTGCTCACCTCGCCGTGATGATTCGCTCCACCTGCTGACCTGCCAGCCTCTGCTGGGCCACCCGCTGTCAGGCACGAACCGCTGTTGCTCCAGGCGAAGGCACACCTCGGAGGTGCACGTCATATGGCGGACCCATCGGGCGGAACAGCCCACGAAAAGGCGGACGCTCGTACGCGTGGGACCACCACTGGGCGAAGGGGCAGGACTCGGACAACCCAGGACCACCCCCGCACGTGCGGGGACCACGCCAGCCAGGTCGGCAGCGCGGTCCGCAACCTGGGACCCCCCCGCACGCGCGGGGACCACTTCCGGTGTGAGCGATGCTGAGGCTACAGGGCGGGACCACCCCCGCACGCGCGGGGACCACCGGAGTCCACACACCGGCGGGAGATCCACGTCGGGACCACCCCCGCACGCGCGGGGACCACCGGAGTCCACACACCGGCGGGAGATCCACGTCGGGACCACCCCCGCACGCGCGGGGACCACAACGGCGCCGGGGAAGTCGTCGACCCACGTGAGGGACCACCCCCGCACGCGCGGGGACCACCGAGGGACCGGCATCACCGCTCGGCTCGCATCGGGACCACCCCCGCACGCGCGGGGACCACTTCCGGGTCCGCGGCCTGCCGGTCGAGGAGCTGGGACCACCCCCGCACGCGCGGGGACCACGTTGATTCTCCTCGGGGTCGCGGATGGAGTCCGGGACCACCCCCGCACGCGCGGGGACCACATTTCAAGGTTTCCAGGGCGACACGCCGGATTGGGACCACCCCCGCACGCGCGGGGACCACGCCACCTTGTTCCAGACCGGGACGATTCCGCCGGGACCACCCCCGCACGCGCGGGGACCACACTGCCCCTTCTGTGAAGGGTCCTGACGAAACGGGACCACCCCCGCACGCGCGGGGACCACCCGTGAGCGCGACGGCCGAAGTCGTGATCCTGGGGACCACCCCCGCACGCGCGGGGACCACCGGAACCGGGGCCGTTGCCTGTGACCTGGGCAAGGGACCACCCCCGCACGCGCGGGGACCACAGTTCGTGACCTGCGACGTTATCGCGGCAGGGTGCCGATTTTACTTACTTCCAAAAATTCCGACATGAGGGGCATAAGGGGTGCTCTCCCTGGGGGTGGATAGGGAGCCCGGGCAGAGCGATTATCTCAGGCCGCCTTCGTCTCGACAGTTCTTCCTCATGGCTGGACTCGGTCCGCAAGATGAAGGCTTGGGTCTGTTCCACAGCAGAGCGGAATGCCCCCATCCGCGCAGGGGCCCCTTCCTGGGCTGTGCCGTCATGGTTCTCTTCCAGTGGCTCGTTCGTCCGGCAGGTCAGGAAATGAGACGGCTGGTGAAGCCGTCGCGGATGAGGGACTCGTATGCGGCATGCACGTCCTCCGGGATGTCCTGGGCGATCGCGAAGCCCCGCTTCGGGTACTCGATCACCCGCTGGAGGTCGCCGACGAGCATGTCCACCACGAGCTTCTCGTCGCCAATGCTCTTGAAGTAGTCATCCAGCGCCAGCGGTTCCGACGCGCACATGATCTCGACGTCGGGCCACAGTTTGCGGGCGGTGGCAAAGGACCGCCTTTCCATGTAGGGCTTGGAGACCAGCAGTACCGACGTCGGGTGGATGCCGGCGGCTGCCAGCAGGTCGCGGGTGAGGGTGATGTTCTGGCCGGTGTTCGTGGCATTCGGCTCGACGAGGATCGCTTCGTCGGGGACGCCGAGTTCGAGAGCGTGCTCGCGGAAGTGGACGGCCTCGCCGCGGGGGAAGCGGGCTCGGGTTGTGGGGCTGTTGCCGCCGGTGAACACCAGGGTCGGGAACAGGCCGTGGTGGTAGAGGTCGGCGGAGGCCGTTGCGACGCCGAGGTCGTGGCTGCCCAGTCCGATCGCCACGTCGACGGGCCGTGGCCGGTGGCCCATGAGGTGGTAGTCCCAGATCAGTTCGGTCCGGCGTCGCTGGTCCTCGGTGATGGTCTGCTGGTTGTCGCCCACGCTGTTGTCTCCCTGGTCACCGGCTGATGGGGCCGGACTGTCCCACGTCCATACCCGGACTGGCGTGGTACGGCATCGAGGACATCCCCGACGGCCGGAGCCGGCAGGGCGTGGCGGAAAGGGTCACCGCCCCCGCGTCGCGTCCAGGCTCAGCAGGTGTTCGCGGCCTGCGGCCAGGAGGGTGGGCAGTTCTGCCGCGGTCGGGTGCCAGCGTTTTTCGTATTCCCAGCAGACCCAGCTGTCCGGGTCCAGGGTGGCCAGGCAGGCGGCCAGGGGGAGTGCCCCGGCTCCCAGGGGGAGGGGTTCGGTGTCCTCGGGGGAGGCGATGTCCTTCACCTGGACGTAGCCCAGGTACGGGGCCAGTACCGCGTGGCTCGCGGACGGGGACTCGTCCGCCAGCCAGGTGTGCATGATGTCCCACAGGGCGCCGATCCGGGCGTGGCCGACCGTTCCGACGATTCGGGCCACGTCCGCGCCGGAGCGGTGGGAGTCGTGGGTCTCCAGCAGGATGCGCACGTTGCGGTCGGTGGCGTGCGGGGCGGCGGCGGCCAGGCGGCGGGCGGCGTTCGCGTCGGCCTCGGCGGGGGGCAGGCCGCCGCCGCCCGGGAAGACCCGGACGTTCTCCGCGCCCAGGTCGTGCGCCAGGTCCACCAGCCCGGCCAGCTCCTCCAGCACGGGCGCGTCGTCGCCCTCGGCGGCGGCCCTGACGTACCCGGCGACGGTCAGGATCCGCACGCCGCCCTTCTCGAACTCCTCGACCACGGCGGCCCGTTCGGAGGCGGAGAGGCCCGGGTGCACCGGTTCCTCCGGGTGCGCCCGCAGCTCCACCCCCTGGTAACCGTGGTCGACGGCGAGGCGGACGACGTCGGCGATGGGCAGCCCCGGCACTCCGAGGGTGGAGAAGGCGAACTTCACCTGCATGGTCCTTCCGTCGGCGGCGTCCTGCCCCCGGGGCTCAGCAGGGCTCCCGGAGCAGCTGCTCCAGACTACCCAGCAGCCTCAGCGCGTCCGCACGCTGACGCGGCCCCAGCCCCGTGCCGAGCCCCTGCGCGCCGGTGGCGGCCGGGGCGTACGACGCCATCCGCAGCGCCGCCGCGGCCTGCCGGGCGAACATGGCGAGCAGGTCCAGTTCCCGCATGTCCGTCCGGGCGCGCGGCGACGGGTCGAGCACCTCCAGTACGCCGAGCACCCGCCCGTCGCTGATCAGCGGGGCCGCCATCAGGGAGTCGGGCACGAACTCGGTGGACTCGGCGAGCGAACGGTCGAACGAGGTGTCCCTGGTGAGGTCGTCCACCACCATCGGCTCGCCGGACGTCGCCACCCAGCCCGCGATCCCGCGGCCGGCCGGGAACCTGCGGCCCACCAGGAACTCCTCGCCCCGGCCCGACACCGCCTGGAAGACCAGCTCGTCGGCCTCCTCGTCCAGCAGGAAGACCGAACTGGCCTCCGCGCCGAAGATCGCGCGGGCCACGTCGACGATGGACTGGAGGAGCTCGCGCCGGTGCGGGTCGACCGGCGGGACCGTTTCCGCGGCGGACCCTGACGCGGACGCTGGTTCAGTTCTCGGAGTCATCGCAGACCTCTCCTGCCGGGGTGGGAAGCCGCGGACCGAACCGCACGTTGGCCGCGGAGAGATAAAGGGCGTTCTTGAGCTGGAAGGCCGTCATCCTCGGATGGGACGAGAGGAGACGCGCGCACAGTCCGCTGATGTACGGGGTCGCGAAGCTGTTCCCGGTGGTGCGGATCGAGGTGCCGCCCAGCCACGGCACCGTCACGTTCTGGCCGGGGGCGAAGAACTCCACCGGCGGTTCGGGGTTGTAGAGGTGCAGGTCCGGGTCCTCCTCCTGGTGGCTGCCCACGGAGATCACCGAGGCGAACCGCCACGGGTAGCTCTCCACCGGGGAGTTGTGCGCCGAGGCGACGACGACCGTGCGGTTGAAGTAGGCGCGGTCGGCCAGCGAGTGCAGCTCCTCGGCGAACCGGGCCCGGGTGGTGGACAACGACAGGTTCACCACGTCGAAGCCCTGCTCGACCGCCCAGCGCAACCCGGCCAGCAGCACGTCCCCGGTCCCGGAGAACCGCTCGCCCAGCACCCGTACGCTGTGCAGTTCGCACTCCGGGGCGGTCCGCCGGATGATGCCCGCGCAGGCGGTGCCGTGCCCGCAGGAGTCCCCGGTGTCGGTCGGCCGCACCTCGGTCCCGCCGGTCTCCGGGTCCTTGAGCACCACCCATGAGCCCGCGACCGGGCCGACGCCCGGATGGTCGCGTTCGACGCCCGAGTCCACCACGCAGACCCGTACGCCCCGCCCGGTGCCCGGTACGGCCCCGTTCCCCGGGCCCGGGCCCGGGTCCGCCAGGACCGCCACGTCGTCCGGTCCGCGTCCCCGCAGACTCCAGGTCAGTCCCGGTCCCGGCCCCGGTGCCGTGTCCGTGGTCGTCATCCTCAGCTCTTCTCCGTCGTGGCCGCCGCCGGTCCGGCGACGAGCCGTGCGGCCCACCGCTCGCCCGGCAGATGTCCCTTCTCCGCGAACCCCTCCCGGGCCTCCCGCGCCGCCGCCGAGGCCCCCGCCGCGTCGCCCAGCGACGCCAGCGTCCGCGCCCGGTCCAGCGACGCGGTGGCCCGTACCAGCGGGGAGTCGGTCAGCAGGGAGTCCCGCACGGCACGGTCCGCGTGGCGCAGGGCCGCCTCCGCGTTCCCGGCCCCCGCCGCCAGCCGGGCCCGCAGCCCCGCGAGGTCCACCCGGTCCGCGTGCGGCAACGACCCCTCCTCCCCGACCCCTTCGAGCCACGGACCCGTCTCGCCGGGCCGGTCGTCGTCGAGCAGCAGCCGGGCCGCCTCCAGCGCGATGGCCGGCCGCATGGACCGGGCCCCGCCGCGCTCCGCCGCCCGGTCCGCCCGGACGAGCAGGTCCAGGGCCGGGCCGGTGCACCCGAGCAGCGACTCGACCGTCGCCCGGAACACCGGGAGGAATACCTCCGCCTCCGCGTACCCCAGCTCGTCGGCCAGTTGCTCCGACTCGGCCAGGCACTCCCGGGCCCGGTCCGCCCGGTCGTGGAGCGCGTACAGCACGGCCAGCGGGCAGTTCAGCGTGGTCCGGACGGCCGGACGGCCGGCGCCGTGCGCGGCGAGCAGGTCGCGGCAGCGGGTCACCGCGACCGGTACCGGCTCCGGGCCGCGCCACAGCGAGATCCCGATGGCACCGAGCGCCGCCGCCCGCTCCGGCTCCGCCTCGGCCCGCACCGCGTGGTCCAGGGCCAGGGTCAGATCGCGGTCGGCCTCCTCGTGCCGACCCGCCAGCTGCAGCCGCTGCGCCAGCCGCAACCGGGCCCGCGCCTGCCCGACCCAGTCCCCGGCGGACTCGAAGAGCGGCAGCACCGACCGGGCCGTGGCCGACACGCTCACCGAGGCCGGGTCCAGCACCGCCAGCGCGAGCCGGGCGTGCGCGGCCTCCACCGGCGCGGTCCCGATGGCCAGCACCTGCCGCAACAGGCGCTCCCCGTCCTCGGAACGGCCGAGCGCCAGACGCACCTCGCCGAGCCGCCGCAACGCCGGTGCCGCGGCCGGGTCACCGGACGGGTACAGGGCCACGGCACGCTCCAACAGGCCCTGCGCCCAGTGCAGATCGGAACGGGCCAGGGCCTGCGCACCGGCCGAGGCGAGCGCGGCGGCGGCCCGGGCCCGCAGGGCGGCGGCCCGGTCGTCGGCCAGGCCCAGCTCGGTGCGGTACCGGTACGCCCGCTCCAGATGCCCGCCGACCGCCGCCTCGCCCGCCGCCGTCACGCTGGGCAGCTCGGACGCCCAGGCGTGCCGCTCGGCCTTGGCCCGCTTCGACAGCGAGGCGTACGCCACCTCCTGGACCAGGCCGCTGCTGAACCGGTGCCGGCCCGCGCCCGGTTCGCCGCCCGGCGCGGTCTCGACCAGCCGGCGTCCGCGCAGCCGGGCCAGCGCGCGGGCCACCCGGCCCCGGTCGTCATCCGGGACGGACCCGTCGGGGTGCGCGGCCGGGGCGGGCCGGGTCGTGCTCTCCGCCTCCCGGGCCGCCCGGGTCAGCCGGACGAGTTCCGGCGCGGTGAAGTCCCGGCCGACGACCGCGGCCAGGTCCAGGGTGGTGCGTTCGGTCCGCTCCAGCGCGCCGATCCTGGCCCCCAGCAGCGCCTGGAGGGTCGGCGGCAGGGCCGCGCCCCGTACGTCCACGTCCCGTGCCCCCTCCGGCGCCGGGCCCGACGGGACGAGGAGCTGTTCCAGGTAGAGGGGGTTTCCCTCGGCCCGGTCGTACAGGTCGTGGCCACCGGAGCCGGAGCCGGAGCCGGAGGAGTGCGGGGTACGGGGGCGGGGGATGCGAACACGGGAGTCCAGGCCGTCCGGGGCCACCCCCGGGGCCGGGCCCGTCAGTTCACGGATCAGCAGTGCGGCCTCGGCGCGCGGCAGGCCGGTCAGCGGCAGGATCCGGGCCGGGCCCGCGGCCGGGTCGGCGGCGGCCGGGGGTCCGTCCGGGCGGCCCGGACACACGATGAGCCCGCCCGCCCGGCCCAGCGGCCCGGCCAGCCGGTTCACCGTCCGCACCAGCAGCGGTTCGGCCCAGTGCCAGTCGTCGATGACCAGCAGCACCGGCCGCCGCCCCGCCGTCCGGGACAGCACGGTGACCAGCGCGGCGCACATGTCCTCGAACGGGGCGTTGGGCGTGCCGTCGTGCAGCAGACCGCCGCGCAGCAGCGCCCATGCGTCCGCCACCGCGGCCCCGGACCGTACGGACCGTCCGGACGCCCCGGCCGGTGCATCCTGAAGTGCTCCCCGAAGCGCCCCCCGCAGTGCTTCCTGCGCGACGGGCGAGCCGAGCACCTCCCGTACCGCGTCGGCCAGCGGCGCCAGGGTGCCGTGGTCCCCGTAGCTGCGGCAGCGGCCGGTGCCGACGACCGGCCGCCCGGGGCCGTCCAGGCCGGTCAGCCACTCGCGCGCCAGACGGGTCTTGCCGATCCCGGCGTCGCCGACGAGGCGGATCAGCCCCGGACCGGCCCCGCGCGCCGTGTGCTCCAGGGCCTCGTCCAGCGCCGCCCGTTCCGCGGCCCGGCCGATGAACGGCACGTCGAAACGGCGCAGCAGCTCCGGGTCGTCGGCGCCGAGCGCGATCAGCCGGTACGCGTGCACGCTGTCGGTCTTGCCCTTGAGCCGCAGCGGGCCCGTCTCCTGCACGACCACCGTCGGACCGGCGGCCTCCAGGGTCTGCGGGCCGATCAGGATCTCGCCGGCCGCCGCGTTCTGCTCCAGCCTGGCCGCCACGTTCACCGTCTCGCCCGAGATCAGCGCCTGTCGGGTGCTGGCATCCGAACTCGCCACCACCTGACCGGTGTTGACGCCGATCCGGATGTCGAGCCGGATGCCCAGGGTGGCTTCGAGCTCGGTGTTCAGCCCCGCCAGCGCCTCCCGCATGCCGAGCGCCGCGGCGAGCGCCCGCCGCGCGTCGTCCTCACGCATCACCGGCACCCCGAACACCGCCATCACGGCGTCGCCGATGAACTTCTCCGGAGTGCCGCCGTGCGCCTCGATCTGCTCGCTCATCACCGCGAAGTAGCGCAGCGTCACGGTCCGCAGGGTCTCCGGGTCCAGCAGTCCGGACAGCGCCGTGGAGCCCACCAGGTCGCAGAAGACCGCGGTGACCAGTTTGCGTTCGTCCTCCGGTGCCGCGGCGACGGGCGACGGGCACGGGGTGCCGCAGGACGGGCAGAACCGTGCGGCGGCGGGCAGCTCGTGCCGGCACGATGTGCAGTTCATCAGCGCTTCCTCTCTGCTTGGCCCGGCCGGGGCGGCGGGCCGGGTCACGGGAACCGGCCCGCCGTGCGACGGGTCCCGACGGGCAGGACCCGGGCGGCCCCGGGGGCGGTCGGCGGTCGTCGGCCGGCCCGGAGCCAGGTGGGCGGCCTCAGAACAGGGCGCCGCCCGCGATCTCGCCGTGCGCCTGCACCTCGGGCCCCACGGCGTCGAGCCGGCTCTTGATGTCGAGCAGCACGGTGAGTTCCTCCGGTGCGAGGTCGTTCAGCACCTGCCGCTGTTCGTCGGTGAGCAGATCGACGGCGAACCCGGCGCCGTACAGCACGGCGAGCCGGTCCGGTGGTTCGGTCATGTCTGGCCTTCCATCGAGACGGACCGCCCGGCTCCCCGCACCGGCGGCGCCGGTCCGGTGCGCCCGAGCCGGACGAACAACTGGGTGAGCGCGTCCGTGGTGTGCAGGGCGCTGACGGCCACGGCCGCCTCCTGGCCCCGCGACAGCGGCAACCGGTCGAGCAGCGCGTGCAGTTCGTCGGCATGGCCGTCGTCGAGCCGCGCGTGCTCGTGCACGGTGCGGAAGGCCGCGGCGGGCAGCCCGGTCAGCCGGGCCAGCCGGGGCGCGAGCCCCGCCGCCGGGGCGTGCCCCTCCAGCACGGCGATGTAACCGAGCAGCGCCACCGGGTGGTGGTGCTCGATCCAGTAGTACTGGGCCCCCGCCAGGGAGGCGACGAGCGGCGGCGGGACCGGGTCCAGCGCGGCCCCGGGGCCGCTGCCCGCCGCCGTCAGGTCCTCCAGCAACCAGGCGTCGTGCTCCGCCTCCTCCCGGATGTGCCCGTCCAGGTAGGCGGCCAGCGGCGCGCCCAGCGGGTCGCCGCGCCGGGCCAGCAGCCCGGCCCGTTCGGCGGCCCGCTCCATCAGAGGTACGGAGGCCCGGATGACCGTGTGCATCGCGCACAGGTAGGCCCGGTAGCGGGGCAGCAGCCCCTCGGGCCGCCACAGTCCGGCCGCCGATGCGCGCAACGCCGGTTCGGCGAAGGCGAGTTTGACCCGCAGCCGTTCGGAGGCCGAGAGCCCGCGCCCGCCGCCGCGCGCCCCCTGTGTCCGGGCGGCGGCGGACGGGGCGGTGTCCCGGGCGGGGCGGGATGCCCGGCCGGGAGCCGGTGGGGTCCGTCCGGGAACCGACGCCGCGAGAGGCCCCGCCGCCGGTTCCGCGGTGCGTCCCGGCGGCTGCGCTGCGGGACTCATGTCCCGACGCCTTCCGCCGCCCGGTGCGGGGGCCGGCCGCCGTCCGGGGCCGGGTACGGGGGCCGGCCGCCGTCCGCCGCGGGGCGCGGGGACCGGTCGTCGCCGTCCGGGGCCGCCACCAGGTCGGCGTACGCGGCGCAGCCGTGGCGGCGCACCAGCGTCACCGGCCCCTGGTCGTGCTGTCGGCGGGCGGCGGTCAGGTCGAGGAGCGCGCCCGCGGCGCCCGAGGCCAGGGCGTCGGCCGCGGCGACCACCTCCGGCAGTTCGCCCAGCCTCCGGCAGTCCCCGCAGTAGGAACCGGCCGGGGTGCCGGGCGACCAGCGCCGGCGCAGATGGGCCGGGCCGACCGTGCGCACGAGCCGCAGCAGCGGCGACCCGAGCGCCCGCGTCCGTACGGCGGACCAGTCGTCCCGGGCGATGTGGCCGAGCCGCAGATGGGGCGGTACGGGGCGGCGGTCCACGGTGTCCTGGTTGCAGCAGGCCAGCACCGTGCCGTCGAAGGCGACCACCGGCCAAGCGGCCATCGCGCACGGCAGCGCGCCCCCGCCGTCCGGCACGGTCCGCGCCGGACGGGCCCAGGACGCCGCCCGGCCGAACGGCCGCACCTCGTTGACCAGGGACGGCACCGTTCCGCCGAAGGTCCGGTCGATGTCCGCGGTGACGTCCGCGAGATACGGGTCGTCCTCGCCGGTCCCGGTGAGGTGGAAGCTGACCGCCACCCCCAGCTCGCGGATCTCGCGCACCGCGCGGAACACCGCGGCCCGGGGCACCTCCCGCTCGTGCGGCAGGTCGAGGCTGGCGGAGAAGTGGTCGAGCGTGCGCACCACCCGCCGCATCGGCGCCGAAAGTCCTCGGGACCGGGCGAAGAACATGCCGCTGAGCAGCGCGGTCCGGGTGCCGGCGGCCCGTGCGGAGCGGGCGAGCGAGGCCACCAGGTTTGGCCGGAGCAGCGGTTCGCCCCCGGTCAGCATCATCACGTCGGGCCGGTCGGCGGCGGCGAACGAGGAGACGAAGCGCTCCAGCGCGTCCGCCTCCGGTTCCTCCCGCACCCACGGCCCGGAGCCGGTCGAGCAGTGCGAACAGCGCAGCGGGCAGCGGCGGGTGAGGGTGACCAGCACTCCACCGGCCGGGACCGGCCGCAGTCCGACGAGTTCGGCGAGTTCCACCGGCCGCCTCCTTCGGGCGTAGGGGTGCGGCGCGCGGCCGCCGTGCGCGGGTACAGCGTCCCGCCGGGCGGTTCGGCACCGGTCCACAACCGGTTCGGAACCGGTATGGCCGCAGGCCGGACCGGGTCCGGCGGACCGCCACCAGGACCGCGAACCACCCGTACGACCCCGTCCGACCGCCGGTGAACTGCCGCGATACCGCCGCCATACCGGCGTCGAACCGTTTGCCAGGCCGGGGCTCCTAACTTTCTGGTCAGCGGCAGGCACCCGCCGACCGCAACCGGAAGAACCGGGCCCGCCCCGGAACGACCGGACCACAGAGTCGTACGAGTGGACGGAGACCACCATGGCTGAGAACACCAAGCCGGCCGGCGACGAGAACGAGACCCCCGAGGTCGAGGCGCACTCCGTGCTGGACCTCCAGGAGACCGCCGCCACCATCGAGCCCGGCACCGGCACCGGCAGCTGCGTCAGCGTCGTCAGCGTCGTCATGTCGGACCAGTAAGGGCTGACGACCGGATCGTGGCGCCACCCGGGGAAGGAAGCTTCCCCGGTGGCGCCCGGTCGGCCGAAACGGGGCGGCTCCGTGATCAGGAGACCGCCCCGCCTCGATTTTCCGGGCCGGGCTCCGCATTCACCGGTCCCGCGTTCACCGGGCCCCGCCCCTGCCGGACCGTCGCCTCAGCCGGGCCACCGGCCGGGCCCTGTCCCCGAATCACCGACCGGGAGCCGACGATGGCCGCCTCGTTACGAACCAACCGGGACTTCCGACTGCTGTGGATGAGCGGTCTGTTCGCCGTTCTCGGCACCCAGATGACCGCGCTGGCCCTGCCGCTCCTCGTGCTCCGCGAGACCGGATCGGCCGTACAGGCCGGTGCGATCGGCACGGTGTCCATCGCCGCGCTCCTGATCACCATGCTGCCCGGCGGGGTGATGGCCGACCGGGTGGAGCGACGCAGGCTGATGCGCCTGTGCGACCTGGGCAGTTTCTGCGCCGTCGGCGCCCTCGTCGTGGCCGTGTGGGCCGGACACGTACCGCTGCCCCTGGTCCTGCTGGTCGCGGTCGCGGGCGCCGTCATCGGCAGCCTCTACGGGCCCGCCGCGTTCGGGCTGATGCGGGCCGTCGTGCCCCCCGACGACATGGGGACCGCGACCGCCCGGCTCCAGGCCCGTACCGCCACCGCGCGGCTGGTGGGGCCGATGGTCGGGGGCGCCCTGTTCGGGCTGCACCCGGTCCTGCCGTTCCTCGCCGAGGCCGTCGGGCTCCTGCTGTCCACCATCTGCGTGGCCCTGGTGCGCACCCGGTCCAGGGCCGAGACCAAGGCCGGATCGGCTTTCAGCAAGGCCGAGTTGACCGCCGGGCTCTCGTTCCTGTGGCGGCTGCCCTATCTGCGGACCGTGCTCCTCGTCTTCGGACTCGGCATGAACTTCGCCTTCGGTGCCCTGACGTTCACTGCGCTGACCGTCTTCTCGGGCGGCGGGAAGTCCGGGCTCGGCGGCGGCACCGTGGTCACCTTCATCTCGGCCGGGGCCCTCGTCGGCGCGCTCCTCGCGCCCCGGCTTCGCCCCGAACGGCACACCTGGGCGCTGATCACCGCAACCTGCTGGCTCTGTGTGGCGAGCGCCCTCGCCCTGGCCTGGATCCGGGTCCCGTTGTTCGCCGGGCTGCTCTGCGCCGCCTGCATGTGCCTGTCCACCGTGGCCAGCATCGGCTTCCTCTCCACCCTGCTGGTCGTCACCCCCGGCAATCGGGTGGGCAGGGTGCAGAGCGCGGCCGGCTTCCTGTCCTCACTGGTCCAGCCGTTCGGTCCGCTGGCCGGGGGCGCGCTCCTCACCGCCTTCGGCAGCCGGACGACGTTCGGGGCGATCGCCGGGGTTCTCGCCGTGTCCGCCGCCGTCGTCACGTTCGCCCCGTCCGCCCGGCCCGGCCCGGAGGCGGTCGAGGCGGCGGAGGCGTCCAGGCGCTCCGGCTCTTCCGAGCCGTCAGGGCCGCCCGAGCCGTCAGGTTCCCGCGACTCCCGCGACTCCTCCGCGGACGAGGTCCTCGCGCACGGAACCCCCGAGGACCGCACCGGGCCCCCCGAGGACCGCACCGGGGCCGGCAGCCCCCACCCCTGACCACGAACCACAGGAGGTATGCCGTGCCCGGCATCCAGGAGACCCAGCTGTACTGCCTCGCCGACCGCCGCTACTACGAGACCCCGGCCCGGCTGCCCGACGAGGAGACCCGCTACCCGCTCGACCGCGCCGAACCGCCCGCCGGCTGGCGGCGCGGCACCACCGGCCTGTGGACCGTGCTGCACCCCGCGTCCGCCGAACTGCCCGAGCAGGGCTGGAAGATCCACATCTCCACCGTGCCGGAGGAGGCCGAGCGCACCCTCGCCGACACCGCCCGCATCTGCCTGGAACAGGGCGTGACGTTCAAGTTCCTGCGCAGCAGCCGTGCCCTGCGGCTGATGTCGGCGAAGTACATGAGCCGGTCCAGCGCGGGGAAGTTCATCACCGTCTACCCCGAGGACGAGCCCGCGCTCCTGAAGCTGCTCGACGCCCTGAGCGAGGCACTGGAGGGGCGCAGCGGACCGTACATCCTCAGCGACCTGCGGATCGGGAACTCTCCCGTGTACGTCCGCTACGGCGCGTTCGTCGAACTCTGGTGCCGGGACGAGGAGGGGGAACGGGTCCGCGCGATGCGCCACCCGTCCGGCGAACTCGTCCCCGACACCCGGGGCGTGGCCTTCCGGATACCGGAGTGGGTCACCGTCCCCGAGCCGCTGCGCCCCCACCTCGCCGCCCGCGCCGCCGCCCGCGACGACGACTTCCCGTACGTGGTCACCAAGGCACTCCAGTTCTCCAGCGCGGGCGGCATCTACCTGGCCGAGCACCGCACCACCAAGCAGCAGGTGGTGCTGCGCGAGGCCCGGCCGCACTCCGGACTCGACCCCGCCGGGCACGACGCCGTCACCCGGCTGCACCGTGAGCACCGGGCCCTGAGCCGGCTCGCCGGACTCGACTGCGTGCCCGAGGTGTACGGGGTCCGCACGGTCTGGGAGCACCACTTCCTGATCGAGGAGTACGTCGAGGGCGCCACCCTGTTCAACGAGATCGTCGAACGTTTCGCACTGGCGCGCGGCGAACGCACCCCCGCCGAACTCGACGCCTACTCCCGCTGGGCGCAGTCCGTCGCGGACGGGCTCGGCCGGGCCCTCGACCGCATCCACGCCCGCGGGCTGCGGTTCGCGGACGTGCACCCCGCCAACGTCATCATCCGCCCCGACGGCCGGGTGGTCCTGATCGACTTCGAGTACGCCACCGATCTCGACGACCCGGACACCCCGCTGGCGGGTGCCCCCGGGCTCCAGGCGCCGCCCGACTTCAACCGGAGCGGGGCCGAGGCGGACGCCTACGGGCTCTGGGCGATCTGGCTGCACACCCTGATGCCGCTGCTGGAGGTGGCCGAACACGACCGGGGCAAGATCCTCACCCTGGAACGCTGGGCCCGTGCCCGGTACCGGCTGGGCCCCGACGCGGGGCCGCCACGACCGGCCGCACTCGCCCACGGCCTCCCGGACGACAGCGGCGAACCGACCGTGGACGCGCTGCTGCGCGGCCCGGTGCCCGACTGGCCCGGCATTCGCGAACGGCTCGTCGCCGGCATCCGGTCCGGGGCCACCCCGGACCGCACCGACCGGCTCCACCCCGGCGACCTGACGGGCTTCGCCACCGGCGGCGCCTGTGCCGCGCACGGTGCCGCCGGGGTGCTGTACGCCCTGGACCGGGTCGGCGCCGCCGTCCCCGAGGAGCACGTCGACTGGCTGGCACGCACGGCGTCCCGCCGCGCTCCGGACGCCCCCGGCGGGCTGTTCGACGGGCTGCCCGGCATCGCGCTGGTGCTGTCCCGGCTCGGCCGCCGCGAGGAAGGACGCGAACTGCTCGACCGGGCGCTGCGGGCCCCCGCCTCCGCCTCGGCCGACCTGCTCACCGGCAGGGCGGGAACGGCACTGGCGGCCCTGCGGCTCGCCTCCGAAGGCGCAGGCGACGACGGAACGCCCGATCAGGAACTGCTCGACCGGGCCCTGCGGACCGCCTGGGAACTCGACTCGCTGGTCCGCGGCGAGGACGTCGACGGCCTGACCGCCCCGCACTCCGCCGGACTGCTGACCGGCCTCTGCGGAACCGCGCTCCTCCAGCTCGAACTGTACGGACGCACCGGTGAGGGCTGGCTGCTGGACGCCGCGGGCGCGGCACTCACCAAGGAGGCCGGGCACTGCGTGACCATGCCGGGCGGCAGCGTGCAGGTGAAGGACGGCAAGCGCCATCTGCTCTACCTGGACCAGGGAAGCAGCGGCGTGGCCCTGGTCGCGCAGCGCTACCTGGCCCACCGGGAGGACCCGGCGCTCGCCGCGCTGCTGCCGGGCATCGGACAGGGGTGCGTCCTGGAGTTCGTCCGCGAACCGGGACTCTTCCGGGGCCGCAGCGGTCTGGTCGCCACCGCCCACCGGCTCGCGGGCGGCGAACCGGGCCCCGAGGTGCTGGACTCGGTGCGCAACCTCTCCTGGCACCTGGTCGCCGAACAGGACCGGCTGCTGGTCCCGGGCGCACGGCTGCGCCGCTTCTCCGCCGACCTCGCGACCGGGGCGGCGGGCGTCCTCCTCGCCCTCCACACGGTGTTCGCCGCACCGGACGAACGCCCCGACCTGCTGGACGTGTTGACGCTGGGGTGACGAACGGTCGCCGCACCGCCGCGACGGAGCCGATCGCCCCGCACCGTACGGTGCGGGGCGATCGGCGTGTGCCGGGTGCGGTGGGCTGATCCGGCCCGGGTCAGCCCACCGGTATCGCGGCGCGGGCCGCCGGTCCGTCGGGCTCCGGTACGGGCCCCGGGACCGACCCCTGGGTCCGCCCCTGGACCGCCCCCGGGACCGACACCTGGACCGGCTCCGGGACCGGCTCCGGCCCCGCGGCGGTGAGTTCGCGGGCGTACAGCCCCGTCAGGCGCGGCAGTTCGTACAGCACGGAGTGCGCGGTGACCTCGCCGCTGGGGGAGGTCACCGCCCCGGCGTCGATCAGCGACTCCACCACCCGCAGCGCCTGCCGCTCGCCGCAGCCGAGCGCCGTCATGGCCTCCGGCAGGGTGAACGGCCCCTCGTGGACGGCGGAGGCCAGCCGGGTCAGCGCCAGTCCGCTCCCGGGCGACAGGTCCCGCCAGCCGGAGGCCAGCCGGTCCCGTACCGAGATGTCACCGGCCACCAACTCGTCCAGCGCCCCGGCCGGATCGGCCAGCCGTTCCGCGTACTCGGCCAGCGGCAGGTGCCGCAGCACCGCCAGCCGCATCCCGCTCACCCGCACCGCCAGCGGAAGCAGCCCGCAGGCGTCGGCCATGCGCAGGGCGGCGGCCCGGTCCAGGCCCACCCGCCCCGCCCCGATCAGCCGGCCCAGCAGCGCCAGCGCCTCGGCGGGGGCCAGCGGCGGCAGCGCGATCCGGTGCACCGGCGCGAGCCCGGCCAGCTGACCGCGCGCCGTCAGGACGAACGAACTGCCGCCGGTGCCCGGCAGCAGGGCCCGTACCGCCGCCTCGTCCGGCACGTCGTCGAGCACGACCAGCGAACGGTGCGTGGCCAGCCAGTGCCGCCAGTGCTCCGGGTCCGTCATCGGCTCCGCCCGGTGCGGGTCGCCGGTCAGCCGGGCCAGTTCGCCGACGAGCGCCGACGCGGGGCGCACCGCCCCCTGCTCGTCACGGACCCGGATGTGGATCCGGCCGTCCGGGAACCGCTCCGCCAGCAGATGCGCCGCCTGCACCGCGAGGGCCGTCTTCCCGGTCCCCGCGGCCCCGGTGACCGCCACCACCCGGCCGTTCTCCCCGCCCAGGACGTCCAGCAGCTCCCGCAACTGCTCGCCCCGGCCGGTGAAGTCGGGCGTCCCGGCGGGCAGCACCGTCCGCAGCGACTCGGCCCGGCGCGCCGGGACCGCCGCCCTCGGCCGGTCCGCGCCGTCCCGGCCGGTCAGCATCGCACGGTGCCGGGCGGCGATGGCCGCCCCCGGCTCCAGGCCCAACTCCCTCGCCAGCAACTGGCGGTAGTCGTCGTACACGGCGAGCGCCTCGGCCCGGCGGCCGGTCCGGTGCAGGGCGTCCATCCACGCGGCCCGGACGCGTTCGCGCAGGGGGTGCTGTTCGGCGAGGTCCCGCAGCCCGTCCACGACGGCGGGCGCCCGCCCAAGCGAGATCTCCGTCTCGGCCCAGTCCTCGTGCACGGTCAGGCACCGGGCCTCCAGCCGCTCCGCCTCCGCGGCCACCTCCGGCGAGTCCCGCAGATCGTGCATCGGCGGCCCCTGCCACAGGTCCAGCGCCCGGCGCAGCAGACCGGCGGCGGCCCGCGGATCGCCGTCGTCGGCGGCCCGCCGGCCGGCCGCGGCCAGTGAACGGAACCGCAGGGTGTCCAGCTCGTCCTCGCCGACCCGCAGCAGATAACCGCCGAAGGAGTGCACCAGCCGCTCCCCGCCGTCGCCGTCGCCGTCCGGCCCGCCGGGACATCGCGCGCCGAGCAGCGCCCGCGCGGAACTGATGTACACCTGGAGGTTCTTGCGCGCCGTACGGGGCGGCGCGTCCGGCCACACCGCGTCGGTGAGCACGTCCACCGGTACCGGAGTGTTGGGCCGGCTGAGCAGCATGGCCAGGACCAGCCGCTGCTTGCGCGGCCCGAGGAGCAGCGGCCGCCCGTCCCGGTACCCGGAGAGCGGTCCGAGGACCGAGAGACTCAGCGCACCGGACGACGGGGTGCGGGTGGGGTGTCGGGTCATGGACGGGCCTCCGAAGAACGGGGGACTGGGTGGCTTGCCGGGCATGTCCCTGGATGGTCCGCCGGGAACGGCGACCCCCACATCGGGGCCGGACCCGCATGTTCCGTAACGGCGCCCGACCAAAACCGCTCCGCACCCCCATGTTGGGCCCGCACGCCCGTACTCCGTACCTGACAGGGACATCACGGGCCCCTCGAAGCACCGCCCGTCACCCCGTCACCCCGTCACCCCGCCCACCGCCTCGCCGTCCCGTATCCCGTCGCCCCGCCCGGCACTCCGTCCGCCACCCCGTCGGCCCCCGTCGTCCGGGTGTGCTCCGCCGCTCAGTCGCGTTCCGCCGCGCACTCGGCGGAGAACTCGCACAGGGCCGCCCGGTCCGCGCGCCCCGTCTTGTTCAGCAGGCTCGCCATGTGCTTCTCCACCGTGCGTGGCGAGATGGACAGCCGTCGGGCTATCTGCTGGTTGCCCGGACGCTCCGCCAGCAGGACGAAGACCTCGTACTCGCGCGGCGTCACACCGCTCGTCCGCAGGGCGGCCGGGATGCGGTCCCAGCCGCCCCGGTGCTGCCCGACGCTGGCCCCCGCCTGCCGCAGTTCCGCCCGGCACGCCGCCGCGACCGGCTGGATGCCCGCCCCGTAGAAGTACTCCTCCGACGCCCGCAGCCAGCTCACCGGCTCGCCCCACTTCTCGGCGAGCGCCGCGCCGGCGACCAGCCGCAGCCCCAGGTGGCGGGCGAGGGGGAAGGCGACGGCATCGGCGACGGCGGAGCGGACCGTCCGGGCGGCGCGCTCCGTGTCGCCCTCCCGGCCGTGCAGGACACCGTCGGCCAGCCGCAGGAACAGCTGGTTCCACGCCAGGTCCGCGCCGGGGCTCTCCAGAATCGTGCCGAGCTCCGCCCGGCCGTCCCGCCCGTCGAGGACCCGCAGCAGCGGACGCAGGCCGTAACGCCCGCTCAGATAGAAGAAACTGGGGTTCTCGCGCTCCCAGGCCAGCGAGGTGTCGAGATCGGCCAGCGCACGCTCGCGGTCCTCCTCCAGCAGCGCAGCGAAGGCACGGCAGAGCCCCAGTTGCAGCGGTACGAGCAAGGACTCCTCGCCGCCCGCCCGGCGGAACCGGACCATGGCCCGGTCCAGGTCCCGTCTTCGGCCCCGGTGCGCGGCGAGCGTCGCCGAGGCCAGCAGCAGGTAGCGGTGCGCCCCCAGATTGCGGACCCGCGCGCTGGCGGCCACCGAACGCTCGATGATCTCGTGCGCCCCGTCCCACTCGCCGCGCATCACCGCGTTCATGGCGAGCAGCCCGTCCACGGTCTGGGTCGGCACCAGCGCACCCAGCGACTGGGCGGCGGTGCGGGCCGTCTCCAGCCGGGCCGGGTCACCGGTGCGCATGAACGTGTTGGCGCCGAGCCGGACCAGCGCCTCCACCCGCCACACCGGCAGGGAGTGCTGCTCGGACACCGCGAGCATCCGTTCCAGGCACGCGTCGGCCTCGTCGAAGCCGCGCTCCCGCGACAGCAGTGCCAGTAACTGCCACGCCTGGCAGGCCACCACGGGAAGGCTGCGTTCCTCCGCGACGGCAGCGGCCCGGCGCGCCGCGTCCTGCGCGCGCCCCTGCTGTCCGTGGTCGGCATGGCCGGGCAGCAGGGCCAGATGGCCGTCCACCACGTCGAGCGCCGCCTGCTGCTCGGGGCGGACGGCCGTACCGAGAACGCCCCGCGCGGCCCGGATCTGCCCGGCCGCCTCCTCCATCCGCTCCGCCATCACGGCCGCCCAGGCGATCTTGATGTGGGTCTCCCCGCGCTGCTCGGAGGCGTCCGAGCGCGGGGGCACCGGCGGGAGCTCCCCGGTCAGCGCCAGGGCCGTGTCGAGCTCACCGGCCTCGGCATGGGCGACCGCGAGCGACTCCGTGACGCTCCGCAGATCGCTCTCGTGGGCGAGCGAACGGGCCCGCTCCAGCAGGATGACGGCGGAACCGGACGCACCCGCCGTCAGCATCCGGCGGCCGACGGCGGCGAACTGCCGGGCGGCACCGTGCCGGTCGCCCCCGGCGAGTTGCAAGGTCGCCATCAACTGCCGCTGCTCATCACCGAGTTCATGCACCACGGCGGCCAGCGACAGGGCCGCGCGACGGGCCGTGGCGGCCCGCTCGGCCGGTGCCAGCGAGGCCACCAGGGCCTCGGCGGTCAGCGCGTGCCGGAAGGTGTAGCGGTCGGGGTCCGCCCCGTCGGGGGCGATGATGTTCGCCTCGACGGCGGAACGCAGATGGCTGAAGAGCGTGCGGTCGTCGAAACCGGTGACGGTCTGGAGCACGGTCACCGAGAACCGGCTGCCCAGCGTGGCCGCGCACAGGAGCAGTTCGCGCACCGGTTCGTCGAACCGGTCCAGCCGCCGCGACCAGCTGCGCACCACCCCGGTCGGCACCGAGGCGTCCGGGTTGACGTGCTCCTCCCACCGGTCCCCGGCGCGGCGCAGCTGGCCGGAGTCGAGCAGGTCGGCGAGCAGCACCTCGACCAGGTACGGATTGCCGCCCGCCCGCCCGGCCAGCCGTTCGTGGGTGGTCCGCGGCACCTCGTCCGGGTCGGCCTCCAGGCACGAGGCGGCCATCTCCCGCACGTCCGCGTCGCCGAGCGGGGCCAGCTCGCGCACGGTGGCGACCTGCCGCTGCTCCGCCGAACGCACCAGGTCCAGGGCGACGCCGGGCTCCGGACGCAGGGTCCCCAGCAGCAGTACCGGCAGGTCCGCCACGTTGTCGATGACGTACTCCACCACCGCGATCGTCTCGGTGTCGGAGTCGTGCAGGTCCTCCAGCAGGATCACGCAGCCGCGTTCCTGGCCGAGCACCGACAGCAGCCGCAGCAGCGCCTCCGCCAGCTCGACCACCGTCTCCGGATAGCCGGGGGAGGAGCCCTGGCGCCACTCCGGCACCAGCCGGGCCAGCGCCGGACGGTACGGGTCCAGCTCCGGGTCGGTGGGCGTGCCGGCCGCCCGGAACCGTGAGGACAGCGCCTCGATCAACGGGCGGAACGGCACCACGAGCCCGGTCGACGTGGCCCTGCCGCGCAGCACCGGCATGCCGCGCTCGTACGCCCGGTAGGCGCACTCGCCCGCCAGCCGTGATTTGCCGATGCCCGCGTCCCCCACGAAGAAGACCGCACGCCCCGAACACCGGGATGTGGTGTCCAGGGCGTCGCTCAGCAGGCCGGTCTCAGCGGCTCGCCCGACAATCACCGACGAAGTGGCACGCATGTACGCAGGCTACTCGAGGCACTGCCCGCCGGTCAGCGCGTCAAATCTCTTGATCTGAAAAGGAGTTAAGTCAGTTCCAGGTCATGGTGGTCCACGGCAGGTCCGTGGTGCAGCCGTTGTTGCCGTCCGTGGAGCTGAGGATGCTGCTGCGCAGAGCGAGTCTGCCGCTCGCACCCAGGGTGATCCTGCCGGCGGGGTGCTCGTCGGCGAAGTCGTCCATGGAGTCGCTGGAGAGGATGGCGGAAGCTTCGGTGCTCTGCATGATCTCTGCCTCTTCTGTAGGGGGTTGTCGTTCCGTGAACCGTGCGGTGGTGAGCGGTGCGAGGGAGGAGGAACGGAGGAGAAGGAACGGGAGAGAGGGAACGGAGGGGAGGAACGGAGGGGAGGGACGGGGGAGGAAGGGCGTGAGGGTGGTCAGTGGGGTGCGGCGGGTGCGGTGGGTCCGGCGAGCAGCAGCAGCGACGGCACCCGGTCGGGGAAGCCCGCCCGCAGCAGCCCGTGCCCGATGCCCGCGAGACCGGTCAGCAGCCCCGGGTGCGGTACCTGGCCGGGGGTGCCGCAGCGCGGCTTCGCCCGGTCGGCCGCCGCGAGCAGTGCCCCGGCCCGCTCCACCCAGCGGGTGCGCGCGCCCGAGGGCTCGCCGAGGCGCAGCAGTTCGAGGACGCCGAGCTCGCCGTGGCACAGGCTGTCGTCCGGCGGCGGCTCGGACCGCGCGATGTCCGCCGCCGCCTCGCGCGCCCAGGCGGACAGCGTCGGGTCGGTCCGCGCCGCCGGGCTGTCCAGCACGGCCAGTGCCACGCCGGTCCGGCCCCGGCACCAGGAGACGTCCGGGCCCACCGCACCGGTCGCGGCCCGCAGCGCGGCGAGCCCCGAGGTGCGGTACGGTTCGCCGCCGCCCGCCTCGGCGAAGCGCAGCAGCGCCCAGCCGATCCCGGCGGACCCGTCGGCGAACCCCGGCGCGTCCGGCAACGGCGCCTCGCGCAGCAGCCCGGCGCAGCGTTCCGCCCCGCGCCACACATCGGCCCGTCCGGTGGTCCGGTACCCGGCGAGCAGACCGACCAGCCCGCCGGCCGTGCCCCCGCGCACCCCGTACTCGCTCTCGGCACTCGCCGCGGCACCGGTCAACCGCAGTGCGGGCAGCACCAGTTCGCCGAGGTGTGGGTCGTCCAGCGTGTCCGAGACCTGGGCCAGTACGTACGCGATGCCGCCGAGCCCGGCGAACGCGCCCGAGCCCACCGGGCCCAGGTCGTCCGGGCGGGAGTGCAGCGCGTCCAGCAGCCCGGCGAGGGGCGCCAGCGCGTCCCGGGCCGCCGCCGCGTACCGGTCCGCCCCGGTGAGCGAGGCGAGCTGGGCGAGGAAGCACGCCGTACCGGTGTAGCCGCCCGCCACGTCGGCGGCCATCGGGCCCAGCCGCCAGTAGCGCTCGCCGAGCAGTTCCAGGCCGATCCAGTTCAGCCGGGTGGGCCCTGAGTAGGCCTGGGAGACCAGTTGGTCGCCGACCGAGCGGGCCGCCGCGAGCAGTTGCTCCGGTTCCGGCGCGGTCGCGGCCGTACGGGCCCGGCGCGGGCCGGGACCGGCGATGTGGGCGGGTTCGCGGGAGGTGGTCACCATCGCGGCGCGGATGATCCGCTCCTGGTCCTGCCGGTCCACCGTGTCCATGGCCGTCAGCTTCTCCCGGACCAGGGACAGTCCCGTCCGGGCGAGCGTCCCGGGCAGCAGCCGGCCGTTCCCGCTCCACAGGTCGGTGCGTTCGGGCACGGCGGTGAACAGGGGCACGTCCCCCGCCCAGAGCTGGGCGATCTCCTCGTCCAGCAGGTCGGGCAGCGCGGAGGAGCCCAGTGCGTCGGTGCCCAGCAGCGCGAGCACCTCGTGCCGTTCGGTGGCGTCCCTCATCAGGTCCGGGTGCGTGGATTCGTCCAGGAGCGAGGAGTACACCCAGGTGGGCCGTGCCACCACCCGCACCTCGTCGTGCGCGAAACGTTCCAACAGGCTGCCGGGGCGCAGGAGTTCGGCACGGGCCGCCTTGATCGCGGTGTATCCGGCGCGGAATCCGGTGCACAGTGCGCGGGTGAAGGCGGACGGGTCGGCGGGCGTTCCGGTCAGCCGGGGCCGGTTGGCCGACTCGCCGAACCGGGCGGTCCGGCGCACCAGCCGCATCCGGTCGGTCCCCGCGTCGGCCCAGTCGGCGCTGCGGACCGGGGAGTCGGCCGCCTGTCCGCCGCCGATCCCGGACATGTCGAGCGCCGTCTCGTCCCCGACGAGCAGTTGCGGCAGCAGCCCCACCCGGTGCACCGAGTCGTGCAGGGCGCGGGCCGCCGGGTCGTCCGAGGCCGCGGCGGGCAGCGGCGGGTGGAACAGCGTCTCGACGTCGACGAGCACCGGGTGCTCCCCGTCCGCGATCAGGTTCTCGTGGTGCAGGTCGGTGCCGTCCAGCACGTGCAGCAGGGCCAGCAGGGCCCCCTGGCGCCGGTAGAAGACCTCGATCTGACGGGCCGAGCGGCAGGGCCGTTCCGCGACGAACTCCACCCAGCCGTACGGCCCCCGGTCCAGCAGGGCGAGCGTACGCAGGCCGGGCGTGCCGGGCAGCGCGTTGAACCACTGGACCAGCTCGTTGAAATGCCGGTGCGCGGCGAGCGGGCGCGGCTTGTAGACCAGCCGGGTGCCGTCCTCGAACCGGAGCAGCATCACGGTGCGCCCGCCCCGGTGGCCGTCCCCGGCCCCCGGCACGACCCCCACCAGCCGCCCGGCGTCCGTGCCCGCCCCGGAGGAATCCCCCTGGGACGGGGTTCCTCCGGGGACGATGCGGACGCCCGGCAGCGCCGGACGGTCCGCGGCGAACCGTACGAGCATCTCGGCCAGCGCGGCGGCGGCGTCGAGCGCGGCACGCGCCAGGATCCGGGCCAGTACGGGGTACGCGGTGCAGAGCGCGGCCAGCCCGGACCGGGAACCGGTCAGCCGCAGGAAGTCCGTGAACCGGTCCTCGGAGGCCGCCCCGGTGAGCCGGCCGTCCCGCCGCGCCGTGTGCAGCTCCAGGACCAGGGTCCGGGCGGCGAGCCGGGCGAGCCGCCGGGCCAGATGGCGCTCGAAGTCGTCGCGCACGGCGTCCAGATCGGCGCACCTGCCCACCCGCGGGGGTAACCCGTCCAGCATCCGCCGCGCCGCGCAGGCGGTGAACGGGGCGAGGACGCACTCGAACCCGCGCAGCCCCGGCCGGTCCTCCTCGTCGGAGATCTCCGCCCTCTCGGGGGCGGCGGATACCGCGTCCCGGACGAACAGCGCCCAGTCAGGGATGCGGGTGCGGGACTGCTCCCCGGTCAGCGCGGGCTGCCACCACGGGCCGTCCGCCCAGGAGGCCCCGGGGGCCCCGGGGGCCTCGGAGACCTCGGGCGTCGCGGGCCGCTCGGCCTCCAGCAGGCCGACCGCATCGGCGGGGTGTCCCGCTGCCGCGGACGGGCGTGACGCGGAAGAGACGCACAGCCGTTCGTTGCCGCCCGTATCGATCTCCGTCATCGCACCTCCTCGGTCCGGCGCCGGCACCGACCGGTCCGCCGAACCCCATACTTCCGGTGGAGGCTCCGCAAGGCATGGGGGCAACGCCCCCATCTTTCTGCCGGAACCCGGACGGAGACCGGGACGGGCCCCGGTACAACACCGGTCGAGTACCGGTCGAGTACTGGAAGAGCTCCGGAAAAGCCCTGGTCGAGGGCGTGTCAGGAGCGTTGCGGGCGCCGTCGCGGGGGCGGGTCCGGGGCCGTTGCGGGTGCCGTGGCGGGCCTGTCACCGGGGCGGGGGCTGGTACCGGAAGACCAGAACCCCCCCACCCACTCACCAGAATCCGCGTGAACTCACCAGAACTCCCCACCCGCTCACCGGAATCCGCGTGAACTCACCGGAACTCCCCGCCCGCTCACCGGAATCCGCGTGAACTCACCGGAACTCCCCGCCCGCTCACCGGAATTCGCGCGCTCACCGCCCCCGGGGCGGTGCCGTCGAGCCGCGGACCATCAGCTCGGCCGGGATCGTGGCGATCCCGCCGGGCGGCGGGTTCTCCTTGCCCATGGCCAGCCGCCCCGCCCGCGCCCCCGCCTCGAAGAGCGGCAGCCGTACCGTCGTCAGCGCCGGCACCGCGTCCACCGAGAACGGCAGGTCGTCGAAGCCCGCCACCGAGACGTCCTCGGGGATGCGCAGCCCGCGGTCCCGGATCGCCGCGCTCGCGCCCAGCGCCACCGTGTCGTTCGCGGCGACGACGGCCGTCACCTCCGGTTCACGGCGCAGGAGTTCGACCGTGGCGTCGTAGCCCGACCGCCGGTCGTAGGGGCCGTGGACGACGAGCCGGTCCTCGTACCCGCCGGGCGGGGGCGTCCCCGTGTCCGCGGCGGCGCCGACGAGTCCCGCCGCGCGCATCGCCTCCAGGTGTCCCTCCAGGCGGTGGCGGGTCGTCGTGCGCTCCGAGGGGCCCGCGACGTAGCCGATCCGCCGGTGGCCCAGCGCGAGCAGGTGCTCGGTGAGGCGACGGCCCCCGCCCCGGTTGTCGAAGGCCAGTGTGGCCACGACCGCCTCGTTGTCCGGCAGCGGGGGCCGCCCGCACAGCACCACCCGGGTGCCCGCGTCCGCGAGCCGGGTCAGCTTGGCGGACATCGCGGCCCGGTGCGCCGGGTCCTCCACGGCGCCCCCGGTCAGCACCACGGCCGCGGCGCGCTGGCGCTGGAGCAGGGTGAGGTAGGTGAGCTCGCGCTCGGGCGAGCCGCCGGTGTTGCAGACCACGGCGAGCTTCTCGCCGCCCGCCCGGCCCGAACCGTCCCCCGGCCCGCCGATCTCGGTCTGCGCCGCCCCCGCCATGATCCCGAAGAACGGGTCGGCGATGTCGTTGACCAGGATGCCGACCAGGTCGGACGTGGCCGCCGCGAGCGAGCTCGCCGGGCCGTTGAGCACGTAGTCCAGGTCGTCCACCGCGCGCAGCACCCGCTCCCGGGTGGACGCGGCCACGGGGTAGTTGCCGTTCAGCACGCGGGAGACGGTCGCCGGGGACACCCGGGCGCGGGCCGCCACATCCGCCAGGGTGACTGTCATCGCTTTCCTCCGAGGAGTGACGTGGGGGGACGGGGAGCGGGAGGAGCTGCCGGGGAGCCCCCTCTTGTCCGGATTGCTGTCGGCAGGCTAGCGTCATCCCCGATAGAAAGCGCTTGCTACGGTTGCATGGAGGAAGTTTCGTGACACGCAGGACAGTGCGCATCGCCATGAACGGCGTCACGGGTCGCATGGGGTACCGGCAGCACCTGGTGCGCTCGATCCTCGCGATCCGCGAGCAGGGCGGCCTCGATCTCGGCGACGGGGACGTGCTGTGGCCCGAGCCCGTGCTGGTCGGCCGCCGCGCCCACGCGCTGGAGGAGCTGGCCGCGAAGCACGGCCTGACCGAGTGGTCCACCGACCTCGACGCGGTGCTCGCCGACGACAGCATCGACATCTACTTCGACGCCCAGGTCACCTCGGCCCGCGTCGAGGCGATCAAGAAGGCGATCGCGGCGGGCAAGCACGTCTACACCGAGAAGCCCACCGCCACGGACGTCGAGGGCGCCCTGGAACTGGCCCGCATCGCCCGCGACGCCGGCATCAAGCACGGCGTCGTCCAGGACAAGATCTTCCTGCCGGGCCTGCTGAAGCTGAAGCGCCTCATCGACGGCGGCTTCTTCGGCGAGATCCTCTCCGTGCGCGGCGAGTTCGGCTACTGGGTCTTCGAGGGCGACTGGCAGGAGGCCCAGCGCCCCTCCTGGAACTACCGCGCGGAGGACGGCGGCGGCATCGTCGTCGACATGTTCCCGCACTGGGAGTACGTGCTCCACGAGCTGTTCGGCCGGGTCACCACCGTCCAGGCGCACGTCCAGACGCACATCCCGCAGCGCTGGGACGAGCAGGGCAAGCCGTACGCCGCCACCGCCGACGACGCCGCGTACGGCGTCTTCCAGCTGGAGAGCGGCGCGGTCGCGCAGATCAACTCCTCCTGGGCGGTCCGCGTCAACCGCGACGAGCTCGTCGAGTTCCAGGTGGACGGCACGCACGGCTCCGCCGTCGCCGGCCTGCGCAACTGCCGCGTCCAGCACCGCTCGGCCACCCCCAAGCCGGTCTGGAACCCCGACCTCCCGGTCACCGAGTCCTTCCGCGACCAGTGGCAGGAAGTCCCCGACAACGCCGTCTTCGACAACGGCTTCAAGGCCCAGTGGGAGCTCTTCCTGCGCCACGTCGTGCTCGACGAGCCGTACGGCTGGGACCTGATGGCCGGTGCCCGCGGCGTGCAGCTCGCCGAGCTGGGCCTGAAGTCCCACGCGGAGGGCCGCCGCCTCGACGTCCCCGAGCTGTCCCTGTGACGTCCGCCCTCCCGCACGGCCGTCCCGGATCCGCCTCCGGGACGGCCGCCCGCCCGACCCGGAACCCGGGGCCTTCCCCGCGACGACCCGCCTCCCGCACCGCGCACCGGAGCTGATCCGCGTATGACCATCCACCTCCCGCAGGGCCCGTACGAGCCCCGCACCACACCGCTCGACCTGGCCCCCGGCGCCGGCCCGCTCGCCTCCCGCACGGTCTTCTCGGCGGCCCACGTCGTCGCCGACCCGTACGCCGACATCAGCCCCGACTCCCCGGCGGCCGTCGACTGGGACGCCACCCTCGCCTTCCGCCGTCACCTCTGGTCGCACGGCCTCGGCGTCGCCGAGGCGATGGACACCGCCCAGCGCGGCATGGGCCTGGACTGGGCCGGCGCGGCCGAACTGATCCGCCGCTCCGCCGCCGAGGCGAAGGCCGTCGGCGGCCGCATCGCCTGCGGCGTCGGCACCGACCAGCTCACCGGCCCCGCGACCCTCGCCGAGGTCCGCGCCGCGTACGAGGAGCAGCTCGCCCTCGTCGAGGAGAGCGGCGCCCAGGCCATCCTGATGGCCTCCCGCGCGCTCGCCGCGGCGGCGAAGGGGCCCGAGGACTACCTGGAGACGTACGCGCACCTGCTGCGCCAGGCGTCCGAACCGGTCGTCCTGCACTGGCTGGGCCCGATGTTCGACCCCGCGCTGGACGGCTACTGGGGCTCCTCGGACCTCGACGCCGCCACCGACACGTTCCTGAAGGTCATCGCGGAGCACCCGGACAAGGTCGACGGCATCAAGATCTCCCTGCTCGACGCGGAGCGCGAGATCGACGTCCGCCGCCGCCTCCCGGGCGGGGTGCGCTGCTACACCGGCGACGACTTCAACTACCCCGAACTGATCGCGGGCGACGAGCAGGGCTTCAGCCACGCCCTGCTCGGCATCTTCGACCCGCTGGGCCCGCTGGCCGCCCACGCGGTACGGGTGCTGGACACCGGCGACGTCCAGGGGTTCCGGAACCTCCTCGACCCCACGGTCGAACTGTCCCGCCACCTCTTCCAGGCACCCACCCGCTTCTACAAGACGGGTGTCGTGTTCCTGGCCTGGCTGGCCGGCCACCAGGACCACTTCACCATGGTCGGCGGGCTCCAGTCCGCCCGCTCGCTGCCGCACCTGGCGAAGGCGTACGAACTCGCCGACCGGCTGGGCCTGTTCCCCGACCCGGAACTGGCCGAATCCCGGATGCGCGCACTTCTCACGGTCAACGGAGGCACCCGATGAGCGACGGCCGTCTCTCCATCAACCAGGAGACCATCAAGCAGTGGTCCCTGCCCGAACTGGCCGAGGGGTGCGCGAAGGCGGGCATCGACAAGGTCGGCCTGTGGCGGGGCCCCGTCCAGGAGTACGGCGTCGAGCGCGCCGCCGCCCTCCTCGCCGACCACGGCCTCGCCGTCACCAGCCTCTGCCGGGGCGGCTTCTTCACCGCGCTCGACCCGGCGGAACGGGCCCGCGCCCTGGACGACAACCGCGCCGCGATCGACGAGGCGGCGGCCCTGTCCACGGACACCCTGGTCCTGGTCTCCGGCGGACTCCCGGCAGGCAGCAAGGACCTGAACGGCGCCCGCGAACGCGTCGCGGACGCACTGGGGGAACTGGCCCCGTACGCGGCCGAACGCGGCGTGCGCCTCGCGATCGAACCGCTGCACCCGATGTTCGCCTCGGACCGCTGCGTCGTCTCCACCCTGTCCCAGGCGCTGGACATCGCGGAACGCTTCCCCGCCGAACAGGTCGGCGTGGTCGTCGACACGTACCACATCTGGTGGGACGACCAGGCGCCCGCGCAGATCGCCCGCGCGGGTGCGGGCGGCCGCATCCACTCCTTCCAGCTGGCCGACTGGATCACCCCGCTCCCGGCCGGTGTCCTGCTGGGCCGGGGCCAACTCGGCGACGGCGCGGTGGACTTCCGGTCCTTCCGCTCGCTGGTCGGGGCCACCGGCTTCGACGGTCCGATCGAGGTGGAGATCTTCAACGAGGGCCTCTGGGCCCGCGACGGCGCCGAGGTCCTCGCCGAGGTGGCGGCCCGGTACGCCGAACACGCCTGCTGAACGTGTTTCCTCCCGGGGCCCGGCTGTGCGGTCCGGGCCCCGGGGACGGGGCGGCGGCTCTACATCCCGGCGACGGACCCGCAGGTGATGCTGCCGTCGACGGTGATCGAGTCACCCTTCAGGTCGGTCGGCCCCATACTCAGCCCGGCCACCGTGACGACCCAGGTCCCGCCGCTCTGCCGGCTGGTGATCCCGGGCGAGGAGGCGTGCAGATACGTCTTGCCGTCCGCCGTGACAAACGTGGTCATCGCCTTGCCGTCGCTCAGGAGGGCACTGAAGGACGGCTTCGCCGGGTCGGAACTCCCGGTGTTGTCAGGCGCGTTGACGGCGGTCAGCTTCCCGCCCAGTACCGCGCAGCTCACCTCCCCGATGGACGCCTCGCCGCTGGCGCCCCCGGTGTAGGTGAGGCGCGCGGAACCCTTGCCCGCCCCGGCATCGCCGTCGCCCTTACCGGCATCGGCCGACGCACCCGCCGTACCATCGGACACTGCTTCCTTTCCGGAGCTGCCGCCGTCCGACGAACAACCGGCCAGGGCGAACGCGGCTCCCGCGAGGGCTATGAGGGGGAAGGCGAGGACACGGGAACGGGACACGTTCGGCACCTTTCTGGCGATCTGGCGGAACGCACACCGTACAGGCGCCGCACAGACGGAGGACAGCACTCAGGACCCGGCCCGTCGAGTGGCGGCGCGGTGCCCCGCGACCGCCGGCCCTCGGAACGAGGCTCTCTGGGCCCGCGACGGCGCCGAGGTCCTCGCCGAAGCGGCCGCCCGATACACCGAAAACGCCTGCCGACAGGCGTTTTTTGTCCCCTGGGTAAAGAGATCGTCAAGGCGTGCAACCGTTCGGCACCCCGCCGAGTCGTATCTGGCGTCGGGTGCTTCCGGGGAGGGATCTGGGGGGATCGGGAAGCCCTGACGGAGGGGGAAAACGAGGGGGGTCCGGCCGATTCGGCCGGACCCCGTTTCGCGTTCCCGGGGGCTCCGCCCCCACGAGGGAGCCCCCGACCATGACATGACCCTCCGCCAGGATCCCTGGGCGCCCCGGTCGACGGCCCGGCAGTGTCACCGGCAGGCCGTCGGCTCACCGGGGGCCGGTGAGCTTCTCCACCGTCGATTCGATGAACGCGGCAGCCTCCCGCTCGGAGATCTGCACGTGGTCGATGTCGTTGTGTCCGAGTTCGTACAGTCGGAGGTATTCGGTCGGCTCCCAGCGGAGATCACGGGTGAAGGCCTCGTCGTGCGTCTCCGCCTCCCGGCCGACGAGACGCCGCCGCAGGATGCCGCGTGGGCTGCTGCGCGGATATCCCTCACCGACCCTCGCGTAGTACGTGATCCTGCCGGCCGCTTCGGTATCGAGGGTGTCGAGTGTGCTCGGGGCCAGGGTGAGGAACGGCTCGGCGTTGAGGTTGGACTCGAAGTTGCCGTACGGGATCATCACTCCGTACAGGTCGATGAACTCCTCGATCGAGTAGCCGCCGCCCCGCTCGTACATGAGCAGCAACGGCTCGTACGGGTCCGGCAGGTCCGGGAGGCCGACCCCGCCCCGCTCCCGCAGCGCGGCCCAGTGCACGGCACCTCGGCACGTCCTCGCCGTGGACGGCGTGCCGACGTTGTGCGCCACGTAATCCTCCAGCTCGGACTCGACCTCCGGGGCCGGCCGGAACGCCGGGTCGACGAACTCGGTGACGTCGAAGAAGGGCCACTTCTCCTCGGCGCCGCATGCCTGGGCCCACAGCGCGGCGCGACGCATGTACTCCCGCATCAGCAGGGCGCGGGAACGCGAGTGACCGCTGGCCGCGTCCCAGTCGCCGTACCAGTCGACCGCGCGCAACCGCTCCAGGACCGCGCGCGGCAGCTCAGTACTCACTTCAGATCGAATCCCTTCAGATGCAGCTCCTGATGAACGCGACGGCCCCGATCCCGGCGACAGCCGACCGCCGCAGTCCGTTCGCGGCCGGGTGCCGGGGATTCCGGCACCCGGTGGCCGGAGCGACCGGTCAGAGATTGGCGGCGACGTACCTGGCGATCTCGATCACCCGGTGCCGGTCCTTGGCGGGCACCAGACAGCCGTGCTGCCGGATGCGGGCGAGGAACTCCTCGGGAAGCTCCACGTGATGTGTCCGGACGTAGAACCAGAGGTCCCCCCGCCAGATCCACTCCCCGTCGGAGAAGACCGAGTCGCCACCGAGCACGGTCCTGCCGGTGCCGAGCACATCCTTGGAGGACCCCATGATGTTGAGGACCTCGTACCCCCCGATCAGATATCCCGTGATCCGCTCGGAGTCCTCGTACGGGTCCGGCGCGAGGAAATCCCGCAGGCTTCCCCTCGGGGTCCCGAACGAGGGGGGCCAGAGTTCCTGAAAGAAGTCGGCGATCTGCATGGAGGTCCTCTGCTGGCGGGCCGAGGGAAGGAACGTTCGCCAGTATCCTCCACCGAAGATCTTCGGGGTCTGGCCGGATCCGTGTTCGCGCTGCTCGGCCCGAACGCGTATCTGGGGTATCCGACGCCCGGCGTCATCACCATGGGCGTGGCCGCCGGGGCCATGTCGACCTCGATCGCGGTCTGCCAGGACATGACCGAGGGCATCATCAACCGCTTCCGCACCATGAACATCACACGCTCGTCGTTCATGACGGGGCATGTCGTCGACAGGGCCCTCACCACCCTGGTAGGCCTGGTCCTCGTCGTAGGCGTGGCCGTCGTGCTCGTTCTTCAACATGATCTAGCCAGGAATTCCGGTTCTTCGGAGGTCACCCAACCGCCAGGGCTTCGGCGAAGTCGAGTGACGTCCGTTTCGTGATCATGTGAGGCCGAGCAGGGCGAGGGGGCGTCGCGCGTCGCGGGCCCTGACGAACAGCCTTCACCACGGCGCCGTCGTCAGGATCCCGAGACGCCCCGGAAAGCCGCCTGGAGGAGCTCCGCCGCCTCGATGTCACCGATCTGCGCGTAGACGGTGTCGGTCCGCTTCTCGTCGGCGAGCCGGAGCAGATCCGTCGGCTCCCAGCGCAACTCCGGCGTGAACGCCTCGTCGTGCTGCTCCGACCTGAGCAGACGCCGTCGCAGGACGGGCCCCGAACGGTCGGCCGCCACGTGGTAGGAGATCCGGCCCTTGGCGTCCAGGGCGTCCAGCACATGCCCGTCGAACGTGAGGAAGGGCCGGTCCGCGAGGTGGTTCTGCAGACCGCGGGGCCTGACGGACACACCGGTCAGGTCGAGGAGCCCGGCCCCGTCCCGGAGGAACTCGCCCCCCCGCTCGTAGAAGAGGACCAGGGGCTCGTAGAGGTCGGGCAGGTCCGGCAGCGCGGCATCGCCCCGCTCGCGGAGCGCCGCGAGCCGCACCGCGGCCCCACAGGTCTTCCGGGCGCCGTACGCGACCTTCTTGAGGCACGCGTCGAGCTCCGCGGCGAGCTCCGGCGGGAGCCGGAAGTCCTTGTCGGCGTATTGCGCGACGTCGAAGAAGGGCCATTCGGCCTCGGCACCGTACGCCTGGGCCCACAGCGCGGCCCGTCGAAGGTACTCGTGCATCAGCAGCCGGCGGGACTGCGCGTGCTCGAAGGCGTGGTCCCAGTCGCCGGACCAGTCGGCCGCGCGCAACCTCTCCAGCAGGGCGAGCGTCGATCCATCGGTCATTTAAAGGTCCAGTCCCTTCGAACGGAGCTCCTGGAAGGCAGCCTCCATCACCTCGTCGATGTTCGAGAGGTCGGTGGCCAGTTCGATCTTCGGCGCATCGAGCCCCAGCCCCTCCCACTGGGCGAACCCGCCCCTGCGCTCACTCACCGTGAGCTCGTGGGCCCCCGCGTCCGCCCAGCTCTCGGGCCAGGCGCGGTAATGGCCGTCGGCGACACCGTTCACCATGTCGACCTCCCACGAATTCGCGTTGTCGAACACGTAGGGGAGACCTGCCTCCATGAGGTGGCTTTCCATGTACTCGTGAGCGATGAGGCGCTGGAGTTTGAGCGCCTCGTCCGGCTCCAGGCTACGCTGCCCGGCCGCCTGCCAGAGATCGCCGATGTCGTCGCGCGGGGTGAAGAGCCCCTCCCTGGCCACGCCCTTCTCCGCGACGACCACGTGCTCGGTGCGGAACAGATGCGTCTTGACCCGCTGCAACACGGACGGGTCGATGCCGGTGTTCCTGGAGATCGCCGGAATGTCCACCGAGTCGGGGGTGGCCCGGATCTCGTCGTAGACCCGTCCCGCGTGCGGGGTGGGCTCGTCGACGTAGCGCGCGCCGTCCGGCCTGACCGCGGACAACGGTTCCGACGGCGGACGGTCGAGGCTGCTGACGTGCTCGTCGGGCGCGCCGGGTCCGTCGCCGTGGCCGCCGGTGTTGTCCGGGGTGTGGTCGCCGCCGCTGCCGGGGCCGTCGCCGGGGCCGTCGTTGTGTCCGCCTCCGCCGGGTCCGTCGTTGTGGTTGCCGGGTCCGTCGTTGCCGTGGCCGCCGGTGTTGGGCGGGTCCTGGTGGCCGCCGTTGTTGTGGCTGCCGTCGGAGGGGTGGGTGTTGGGTCCGTCGTTGTGTCCGCCGGGTCCGTCGTTGCCGTGTCCGCCGGTGGGGGGTTCGTGGCTGTTGGAGGGGGTGTGGCCGAGGTCGTCGGCGCGGCCGCCGGGGAGGTTGTCGCCGACCTGTCCGCGGGGCAGGTTGTCGCCGATGTGCCCGGTGGGGATGTTGTTGCCCGCGTTGCCGCCGGGGAGGTTGTCGCCGATCTGGCCGCCGGGGAGGTCGTCGCCGATGCGGCCGAGGTCGCCGAGGCCGGCGGGGTCGCTGCCCAGGCGGATGACGTCGTCGCCGTTGCGGGCGCCGACACCGGCCGGGACGGGTTCCCTCACGGGGCTGTTGACGGGGCTGTCGGTGTGCGGGGCGGGGTTGTTGATGTCGGGCGAGGGCTCCTCGAGGGCGTCCTTGCCGGACTGGACGACGTCGCCGTTCTTGTCCAGGAGGTTGCCCTCGCGGTCGACGTACTGGATGAGGTCGTCGGCGGCGGTGGGGAGCTTGGTGGTGCCCTCGGGCAGCACGGGGGCGTCGTCGGGGAACTTGACGCTCCCGTTGGGCAGCTCGATGCCCCCGTCGGGGACCTTGGTGCCGTCGGGCAGGTGGAAGGTACCGTCGGGCAGCATCGTCGAGCCGTCGGGCAGCGTCACGGCATTGTCCGGCAGCTTGGGGATTTCGATGTTGCCGATGCCCTTGAGGCCCTTGGTGATGTCGCCGATCTTGGACAGGCCGGTGCCTGCGCCCTTGGCGATGTAGGTCAT